>JAKEEN010000075.1 GCA_022616575.1 Flammeovirgaceae bacterium | reverse complement strand
GGTGGGTGTGAACGAAAGCGCGGCCCATTCGGGCAAGCAAAAGAAAAGAAAGTAAGAAGCAGAATTCTTTGAAGACAGAGAAGCGAAATAAAGAGCGAATAAAAAATGTGGACCTTACATTTGACAAAAGGTACGAAAACCGTCTTTATTAAGTAGAATTATTGATTTGCATGCGATTTACATTTTTAAAATCGGACAACAGTGGTTGTGAGTTTTAAAAGAGCTACGAAAACTGGATAGCAATTTTCTTTTTCTTTTCCCAAATTGAATCAATGCTCGCCCTCACTTATGCCCGCTATGGTCCTGCTGACCAACTTGAAATCAAAGAATTACCTCAACCTAAACCCAAAAAAGGTGAAGTGCTGGTAAAAGTACATGGCGCTTCCATCAACTCGTGGGACCTTGATATGCTGCGGGGCAGCCCGTGGATCATTCGCCTGTTGAATGGACTATTCAAACCCCGCTACACCGTGCCCGGTGCCGATATTGCCGGTGTTGTGGTACAAACAGGTGAGCACGCCCGCGATTTCCAGCCGGGTGATGAAGTGTTTGGCGACATTGCCGGTGCTTCGTTTGGCGGCTTTGCTGAATACGTGGCCGTTCCGGAGAAACTGCTCGCCCGAAAATCTCCCCGCATGACCTTCCAGCAAGCAGCCGCTTTGCCCCAGGCCGGATTGCTGGCTATACAAGGTCTTCGCTACCATGGTGACGTAAAACCGGGACAAAGCATTCTTATCAATGGCGCTGGCGGTGGTGTGGGTACCTTAGCACTTCAATATTTAAAATCGCTCAACACAGAGGTAACGTGTGTGGATCGCCTTGAAAAATTAGAGGCCCTGAAATCGCTGGGAGCCGATCATGGTATCGATTATACAACAACCGATTATACCCAGACAGGCAACCTGTACGATAAAATTCTGGATGTTATTGCCCACCGAAGTGTGAGCGCCTATAAACAGGCGTTAAAGCCCAACGGTGTCTTCGCGATGATTGGCGGCTCCATGGGTGGCCTGTTATTCAGCATGATGATCACGGAGCCGTTGCTCTCCAGGTTTCGTCACAAGAAATTAGGCATTATGGGCTACCGACCTAACCGCACCGATCTGGATTTTCTTACCCGGCTTTTTGAAGATGGTAAAATGACCCCCGTGATTGACCGCTGCTTTGCCTTGCAGGATGGTGCGGATGCGTTTCGTCATTTTATTTCAGGGAAGTTTATCGGCAAAATTGTTCTGGAAATGGAGACTTGAATCAGTCGGTGAGCAGGCTTGTATCAGTCAGAGGTTGGTCTTGGATCCTAGCCGTCTGACCGCTCAATACTTCCGCAAACAGCAGTCTGACGGCTCAGAGTGTATTTAACACTAATCAGAATACAGTTAGTATAAATCAGCAAACACTAAGCACTAATCAGCTTACACTAACCATTAATCAGTATGCGGTTGGTACTAATCAGCATGCGGTATGCGCTAATCAGTTTACAGTAAGCACTAATCACCATGCACTAAACACAAATCAGCAGACAGTAACCACTAATCAGCATGCACTTAGCACAAATCAGTATGCACTTAGCACAAATCAGTATGCACTTAGCACTAATCAGCAGCCTCTTCCCTCAAATCAGTAACTAAACCCCTACTTGCAACAAGCGGGGGTTTTTTATTAATAGTTTTTTGGTCAGGCCTCTTCTAATTCAAAAGGGCCGCAATCTTTGAGTGAAGGATCCTTTTTTCCGGCTCAGAGTTGGTGAGTTGCATCGCCACGTTAAAACTTGCCAGGGCTTGCCCGGAATCATTCATCTTAGAGTAGAGTTCTCCCGCCAAACTGTGATACAAATAATATGACTCTAATTTTTTCTTTTCTTTAATCGAGCTTAATTCCGTGAGTGCCACCCTAGCTCCATGAAGGTGCCACACAGCAACGATCCTGTTTAACGATGTGATGGGTGAAGGAGAAATCTTACAAAGCCAGTCATAGTAGTACAGAATGCGATTCCAGTTTGTATTCTCAAACGTGCTGGCCGTGCAGTGCTCAAAAGCAATAGCTGCTTCGAGATGATAACTACTCATTGAATCGCCAAAGGCCGCTTTATCCATATATTCATCCCCCTGCCGAATCAATTCCTGATCCCAAGTGCCCCGGTCCTGCTCGGGCAAAAGAATTATTTCTCCGTTTATACTCTGCCGGCTATCGAGCCTGGATGCATGAAAACACATCAGGGCCAACAAAGCGAACACGTCAGGGATTTGCGTGTGTTTATTTTCTGAAAGCACTTTGCATAACGCCATGGCTTCTTCAATAACATCTTTACGGATTAAATCATCCGTGTTGGTGGAATTGTACCCTTCATTAAAAAGCAAATAGATGGCATGAAGGACCGTATCAACCCTTTTTTTGATTTCCTCCTGAGAGGGAATCGCTAACGGTACCTTATGCGCTCTGAAAAATTCTTTGGTGCGATATAATCGCTTTGAAATAATATCCTCCGTAGTAAGAAACGCTTTAGCAATTTCGATAGTACTAAAGCCGCAAAGCGTTTTGAGAATGAGCGTAATCTGGTTTTCCGATGAAATTGCAGGATGACAACAGGCAAACATCATGGCGAGCAGATCGTCTTCAATGAACTCTTCCTTCCACAAATTTTCCATAGCCGCACTAACCGTGTATTCAGAAGTAAGCAGGGCTCTTTCGCCTGTGCTGAAATCGTATTGAACGGAGTGCTTGTTTCTTCTTACAATATCGATTGCTTTGTTTTTGGCCACGCGAAAAATCCAGGCCGAGGGGTTGTCCGGAAGTCCCTTAATCTTCCAAACGTTCATGGCATGAAGGAGGGTATCCTGAACTATATCTTCTGCCGTTTCCAGGTTTTCTGTTCCAAAGATCTTGGTTAACACAGCAACCATCTTCTTCGATTCATTTCGAAAAAGATGGTCGGTCAGGCTCTGTATGTTTGTATCCGGATTTGGCACGCTGCAAATTTATGGCGTACCAAATTTAGATAATCGCTTTACATCTTAAGCTCTTGGATCTCCCTTACCTCGACAATTCCGCTTTCAAACTCAAGGATGGGGCAACCTTTTGCAATTTCAAGCGCCTCATCATAGGTGCCTGCTTTGCATTGTAAATAACCCCCCACAATCTCCTTTCCTTCCATGAAGGGACCGTCTGTGATAACCTTCTTTGTTCCTTTGATTTGCCTGCCTGATTCATCGAGTGGCTGAGCACCCACCAGCTTCCCTTGTTGCTGAAGCCCTCCCATCCATGCCATCCACTTTTGCATGTGAGCCTGCCATTTCTCAGGATTTTGTCTTTCTGTTTTTGCTTCGCCTCCGCGGAATAATAATAGATAATCTTTCATGTTGTTTTGTTTGATGGTTTTTTATAATTCTTGTTACTATTTTTTAGGAAAAGAAGGATGGCTCTTCACTTCTTCAATTTGCAGGGTACGTTTCGTATGGCCGCTCATGAAGTGAAATAACTGGTATGAATCCACAGTGCCAAGCGCTTCAACGGGAAAAGTGAAATAATGATTGCGAAGGTCATCCTGTGTTTTCTTAAGGTACTCAATATTCGCTTTACGCTTTTTAAGAAACTCCTCTACCGTGGCTTCATGCGAACCGAATTTTCCGGTGGGTACAAATGCCTCTTGCGTTTTTACTTTGTACGAACGATCCGTTATAGCCGCGAAAAGTTGTGCATCCGTTAGTTTCACTTCACTTCTCTTAGAAGGATTGGCCGCTTCTTTTAACGTGCCCTGAATCATGCCAAACAAGTTCGTTTCGGAGATGGCAATGTGTTCTACACACTCTGCCACCGACCATGAATCAGGACTGCTCTTGAAGTTTAATTGCTCTGCAGAAAGCCCTTTGATGCTGGCTAATAAATCGGCTTTCGATTGGTTGAGCGATTCAATGGCGGCTTTGCGATCTGCTTTCGTAAGGCCGGGTTTTACGGGTGTGAAGCTCATCAGCCATAAGGCTGGGATTAAGAGGAATAATTTTTTCATTTTGATTTTGTTTGGTTTATTGATCAAATACACCCTATGACGAAGGGGGACTTAAAATTTGGACATCTCGGGCAATCTTTTTTTAAGAATTTCCGGAAATGGTTCAGGCCCGAAACCCGACCGGTATCGGACGGACATTATTGATTGTGAACAGAAGTATTTTTAGAATACTGTAATTCTAAATCAGAATCAATCATTTCCTTTGGCATGATAATCGTAAACTCGATGATAGCTAAACCCCTTTTATGATCCGTAACTACCTGAAGATCGCTATCCGCTCACTCATTCGAAATAAAGTATTCACCCTGATCAACGTCTTCGGCCTGGTACTTGGCATTTCATTTAGCACCATGCTATACACCTATGTAAGCAGTGAATTGTCATACGATTCTTACCATCAAAAGGCTGACCGTACATATAGAATACTCACCCTTGATAAATCCGTTCCGGATAACATTCGCACGTACGGTATTACAGTTCCTCCCATGGGTCCTGAATTAGTAAACTCTTTTCCGGAAGTAAAAGAGATGGTGCGTTTACATAAGTTCTCCGGCCAGGTGGTTGTTGAAATTGGTGAAGCAAAGTATAGCGAGCGAAACTACTTCACAACCAGTGATGCCAATTTCTTTAACGTTTTTGATTATGAATTTAAAGCGGGAGATAAAGCAACTGCATTGAGTCAACCGTTTTCAGTGGTGTTGCCGGAGTCGGTGGCTAAAAAATATTTTGCTGACGAACATGCGCTCGGTAAAACCATCAATCTGCAGGACGTTGGACTCGTCAAAGTAACCGGAGTCATCAAAGACATTCCGGTAAACTCGCATCTGCAATTCGACCTGCTCTTCTCCAATATAAGTGAAAATGAAGAGTGGAAT
>JAKEEN010000010.1 GCA_022616575.1 Flammeovirgaceae bacterium | reverse complement strand
GATTTTGATGGCAAAACCGAATCCTGGATGGTGCCCGTAACATTCAACGGTGTTTTTCTAAATGTTTATCCTAATCCATTTGATGGCAAGAGTCTTAGGGTAAAAATCAATGGTGACGAAAATACTAAGCCAATTAACCTTTTAATATATGACCAGTTGGGTAAAGAGTGTTACCAAACGACACTAGAATTGAATGATGGTTATATTGAGAAGGAGATTGTATTTAATGAGCCGTTGGAGGCAGGAGTATACATTTTAAAACTGGGTCCAAGTGCTTTCTTTACCCGCAAACTAAACGTGGTCAGGTAAGATTCGCGACTTAGTTTCAGGTCACAGAATCCTCAATTTTCCCTATTATTGCAGGCCAGTTATGTGAATAACTGGCTTTTTTAGTCCATTTAAGCAAATCTCAAGAAGTGCGATCTAAAGCATTAAGCCGTCTCTTATTTATGCTGGGTGTAATTACCTGGCTGGCTTTGCTATTCACTGATATTTCGGTAAGGTTTAGCATTCGCAATAATGTTAGCCCCGATTCACCGGTTTGGCTTCCGGGGTTCATTCTAAGCCTTTACATACTATCTCTGTTTTATTACTACAAACTCAAAATTGATCGCGATGAGCAACTCAATTTAGTTGACTTGTTGTGGCGGGTTTTTGCCACCGGATTAGTTGCCACCGTTATTTCCTTGGTGCTTCGCCTGTTGGAGTATATTCTTGGCACAACAAAACTAACGACCAATGTTTTTTACCTGGAGACTAACTACCTGATCAACCTGGGGTTGATGATTGCTTTTCTGATCGCTTCATTCACTGCATGGAAGCGATTGATTTTGTATCAAAAGTCAAAATGGCTGATTCGGTTGTGGACATTTTTTGAGTACACATTGCTCATCTCACTTCTGTATAATTCGTTTAGCTTACCTTTTGTTGAGTCGCTGTACAACATCATTTTGGGTGGAATTATTGTCTTAGCGCTTATCCTTTCAGGTAACATGAAGTGGGTAGCCTACCTGAACTTCCGTCAGAAGTGGACGAGTTTATTACTGCTGCTTCTTACTCTGTTCTATCTATTCTACGGCTTGTATTCTATTTACACGCAGGTAAATGTTATCTCGGGAGAAGCTACAAACATTGTTGACCATCGCCTTCACATCTTCTTTGTGGCGACCATGACGTTTGTAACGATCTACAGTATTTTTTCATTCCTCGTAATCTTATTCAACCTGCCGACAAGCTCTGTGTTTGAACAGAAACTGGAAGAGGTAGTGAACTTTCAGCGGATCAGTCAGTCCATTCAAACTGAACAGAGCGAAGAAAGCGTTTATAAAATTTTATTGGAGACATCTGTAAGCACCGTTTTTGCTGATGCTGCCTGGTTAGAGATTCATGAAACCGGACATACCCAAAAATTGTTTACCTATAAAATAACGGAGAAAGAAGCCCACGACATTATCGATCACCTGAAAAACAAACAGGTGAAAGGTATCCTTGATCAGGGGAGCGACAAAACGAAAAACCTATCTAAACTTTTAAGCTCTTTACGTGGCTTACGCTTTCGCTCAATTCTTGCTTTCCCGATTTACGTGAAAGGCGAAAATATCGGGAATTTGGCCTTGTTAAAAGAATTGCCTGAAGGATTCAATAAAGAGATGACCAAAATCGTCTCTACGTTTGCCAACCAAGCCGGTATTTCCATCGAGAACTTCAGATTGATGGAGGAGGCCATCCAAAGCGAGCGATACAAAGAGGAGCTCAAAATTGCCAAGATGGTGCAGAAGAGTTTACTCCCCGATGTGCTGGAGAAAGATTTGGATTTTGAAATTGCTGCGTTCTCTGAATCGGCTGATGAAGTGGGAGGTGATTACTATGACACCCTTCGTATTAGTGAAACAGAAGTAGCCCTTATTATTGCTGACGTTTCCGGAAAAGGCACAACAGCAGCGTTCCACATGTCGCAGATGAAAGGAATCTTTCACAGTCTTGCACAAAACTGTATTGAGCCCAATGTGTTTATGCAGCGCGCCAACCAGGCATTGATTTACTGTTTAGAAAGAGGTTCGTTTATCTCTGCCATTTTCTTTTTGATTGATACAAAAGAAAAGAAAGTTCGCTATGCACGTGCCGGCCACTGTCCGGTGCTGTTTTATCGAAGCGCTGAAACCAAAGCAGAATTTTTTGAAGATAAAGGAATTGCGTTGGGAATGGTGAGAAACAAAAGTTATAGCAATTTCATTCAATCTTACAGCTTTGAATATAAGTCTGGCGATGTGATGTTGCTGTACACAGATGGAATTACTGAAGCGGCCAATGAAAAAGGCGAACAATTCGGATATGATCGGTTGGCAGAAGTATTAAAAAAGAACCATGCTGATGATCCTAAGTTTATTCAGGAAGATCTGGTGAGCAAATTGTATGAGTTTTCAGGCGGTGATAATATCAATGACGATTACACCACCATGATTGTAAAATTTAAATAGAAGGCGCAAGCCGGATATGCACAGAACATTAAATGATTAAAACCGTTAAAAATTCATGATCCAGATCAAAAGAATGCAGGAAAATGGAGTCGATGTACTAGCCCCCGTAGGTGAAATTGATGCGAGCTCCTCAATCGAACTGGATTTGGCGATTGCCAAAAGTGTGGGTGATGGGTTCACCAAAATATTGATTGACTGCTCAGCACTCGAATACATTTCGTCTGCGGGTCTGGGCGTGTTTATGTCATACATCGAAGAGTTCAAAGAGAAAAATATAAAAATGGTGCTCTTTGGCATGAGCGAAAAAGTGGCGAATACGTTTCAGATATTGGGGCTCAATGAGTTGCTCAACATTGTAAAAAATAAGGAAGAGGCTAAGAAGATTGCGGGATGAATTACACGTATAAAGTTGGATGCAGCATCGAAAACCTGAAGGGGTTAAGGGATTTCATACGCATTTCTCTGAAAACGAACGGTGTGCCTGATTTACAAATCAGTGAGTTGGTACTGGCATTAGACGAAATGTGCTCAAACCTGATGATACATGCGCATCATTGCAACCCGGATGATCTTTTTGAATTACATATTGATGTTAAGAAAGGATCGCCCATTGTGTTTGAGATTGTAGATGATGGCACAGTATTCGACATCAATGAATTTTCTGAACCCGGACTTGATAATTTAATACACGAAAAACGAAAAGGAGGCCTTGGCATTCGCCTGATTAAATCCATTATGGATAAAATCGAATACGAACATCACAAAGACAAAACCGTTTGTCGCCTCGTAAAAAAAGTAAGTTTCAATTAAAATCAAAATTCACGCTGTTAGTATGAAGAAAGCCTTGTTTATCCTGGTTGCATTTTCTTTAAGTACCACCGGTTTTGCCCAAAAGAAAAAACAACCAAAGACCATCAATCTTTTTACCATTAATAAGAGACCAGTTTCTGCTGATGAGTTTATTTATCTGTACACTAAGAGCAATCAAAATAAACCCGAGGAATTCACTGAGCAAAAAATAAATGAATACCTCGATTTGTTCATCAAGTTCAAACTCAAAGTCGAAGAAGCTAGACACCGCGGACTTGATACAAGCGCTTCCTTTAAAAAGGAGTTTAGTGGGTATCGTGAAGAACTAAGAAAACCATACCTGCCGGATTCAAAACTGGCTGACAGTCTTGTTACACTTACCTATAAGCGGTTAACGGAAGAAATAAAAGCTTCGCATATACTCCTGAACTGTAAACCCGATGCTTCGCCCGAAGACACATTAAAAGTATTTAACAAAATGCTGGAGTTACGTAAACGCGCAATTTCAGGTGAAGACTTTGGAAAACTATCTTCCGAAAACTCGGAAGACCCTTCTGCAAAATCCAACTTAGGAAGCCTTGGTTATTTTACGGCCATGCAGATGGTTTACCCATTTGAGACAGCTGCTTATTCAACACAAGTGGGCGAGATTTCAAACCCCGTACGCACACGCTTTGGTTATCATCTTATAAAAGTTGACGATCGTAAACCAGCACGTGGTGAAGTAGAGGTATCGCACATGATGATTCGATTCGGTAAGGAACGGGAAATAAGTGCTGCCAAAAATCTTGCCTTTGAAATTTATGAACAGTTAAAGGGCGGGGTTGCCTGGGATGAATTGTGCAAGCAATACTCGGAAGATCAAAACTCAAAAAACAGTGGAGGACGATTGCGACCATTTGGTGTCGGGGCCATGGCCTCTGTGCCTGAATTTGAAAAAGCAGCTTTTGCCTTAGAAAATACCGGGGATGTTTCTGATCCATTTCAAACTGCCTATGGTTGGCATATCGTAAGACTAGAGAAAAAAATTCCGCTGCCAAGCTTACAGGAACTTTCAACTTCATTAAAGGGAAGAGTTACCCGCGATGAGCGCATGCAGATTTCAAAAAATGCTGCTATAAAAAAATTAAAGAATGATTTTCAGTTTACCGAAATAGAAGAGACAAAGAAAAAAGTCTTAGCAACAGCAGATACTTCTTTAACAAAAGGGAAGTGGAAGAGGCCATTGTCAATCAATGGAAAAGAAGAGCTCTTTACTATGGCCGGCAAAAAGATAACAGCAGAAGATTTTTTTTATTATGTAGGGAAGAATCAACGTTCCAACACTCAGAAACCGGAGCCGTATATGAATCAACTGTATCAGTTATTTACGGATGAAAAACTGTACGAAGCATTGGAAGAAAAAATCATAGCCGCTAATCCCGATTATTCTTATTTGCTGAATGAATACTACGAAGGCATTCTTTTATTTGAAATCATGGAGAAGGAGGTTTGGAATAAAGCCTCTGAGGATACGCTGGGGCAGGTCAAATTTTTCGAAGCACACGCGGGTAAATACAAGGCGGAAGAGCGTGTAAAGGCCGTTGTTTTTAACGCTGCTGATAAGAATGTAATTCAGTCCCTCGAAAGTTGGATTAGCAATTCTAATACAGGGGAGATTGAGTAGGCCATATATAAAAAACAATTAAAACGCGAAGAGGGAATTTTTGAGAAAATCTACCGGATTCTATTTTCAAAAATACCCTGGCAAAAGGGTGTTTTTACAGCTGAAAACAACGGAATATATTACCTTGCGCAAATTTTGGAGATACTACCGCCTGGCGCCAAGTCGTTTCAGGAAGCACGGGCTGCTGTTATCTCAGATTATCAGGGTGAATTAGAGAAAAACTGGCTCGCAGCCCTAAGCCGCAAATACGCAGTAAAAGTTAATGAAAAAGGCAAACGCTATATTCTTCAGAAGCTTGTTAAATAAGATGCTCATAGCATCGGCAGGCGTGTGTTTGCTAAGTAGCTGTGATTTAATCAAGCGAAAACAACAACCTGAAGGGGATGTTCGCAAGCCGGTGGCCCGTGTAAACAATGCGTATTTATACAAAGATGAGTTGGAAGGATTTGTAGCCAAGGACATCAGCAGAGAAGATAGCACAATGCGGGTAGAAACGTACATTGACAGTTGGATCCGCAAGCAGGTATTAATACAAGAAGCTACCCGCAATATCAATATCAATGAAGCAGAAGTTGAGCGTAAAATTCTTGATTACCGATACAGTTTAATAGCCTATCAGTTTCAGGAATATTACATCCAGCAAAACCTGGATACGGCCATAACGGCAAAAGAAATTGAAAGCTACTACAAAGAGAATCTCGATAACTTTGTGCTGAAACAGAACATTGTGCGCGCAACATTTATCAAAGTACCAAAGAATGCACCTCGTACAAACAAGATTAAGAACCTGATTTTTTCTGAAAAGGAAAAAGATGTTCGCGAGTTGAAATCGTATTGTTTGAGTTTTTCAGCCGCCCATCATTTGTCAGATTCAACATGGATTGCCTTTGATGAATTAGTAAAAAATTCTCCGTTGGTTGAAATCCCCAACAAGATTCAATTTCTTCGGTCGAACCCATATCATGAAACGGAAGATGCTGCCTATTTATACTTTTTGAAAGTAGAAGATTACCGGATTTCAGATAATGTATCCCCGATCGACTTTGTGCGCGATGATATAGTGAATATCATTTTAAATAAGCGAAAGGTTGAACTGGCCAAACAACTGGACGATGATGTGTATAACAGGGCTATTAAAGAAAAAGAATTTGAGATTTATCGATAAGTGTATGAGAAAAGTTTTGATTACCATTTTAGTGTTAACAGCGGTTTTGCTTGCAAAAGCGCAGGAAACACAACAAGGATTTGTTGTAGATGAAATTATTGCCAAGGTAGATAACTATGTGGTGCTCAAGTCTGAGTTGGATAAAGCCTACCT
>JAKEEN010000074.1 GCA_022616575.1 Flammeovirgaceae bacterium | reverse complement strand
ATTGAATATCAACGCCAGGCCCAAAGTGAGATAGCGCAAACGTACAATGAAGCTCTGTTTATAGTTTATTATGCCGAGCTTAAAAAGTTAGCCGACAAAGTGGTGGCCCCGTACGATCAGCTCTTTGTCGGCTAACTTTTTAAGCTCGGCATAATAAACTATAAACAGAGCTTCATTGTACGTTTGCGCTATCTCACTTTGGGCCTGGCGTTGATATTCAATGTTGATAGTAATTTTTCCACGCTTTAATTTTTCGCTGATAAGATTTCTTACCTCAAGTTCTTTTTCGGAAAAAATTTTTGGTAAGCGAAGGCTGAGGTCTAGAAATTTTGAGTTAAGGCTTTTCACCTCTACAGAAAGTTGAACCTTACCGTTATCGAACGTGGCGCGGCCGAAGCCCGTCATGGATTTGATCATGCAAATAAATTAATTCCGAAAGATAAAGATTATCCGGTCGATTTTCAGAAGTCAATACCAATGGTAACGAATAGCCGTGGGTTACCCACTTCATAGTTTTGGACCGGCCATGCCAAATCGAACTTCATATAGTAGCCCAACATGACTGTGCGCATGCCGACACCATAACTATAAATCCATGGGTTAAGAAAATTCTTGATCTCGATTTGAAAGGGCGGGCTATCAATCACGGCATTGCTCACACTTTGACCCGATGAAAAAGGAGGCTCGCCCGACCAGCTTGTGCCGATATCATAAAAACCAATAAACTGCAGGTTGCGGAAGAAGTTTGAAGTAATGGGTGCATTGGTTAAAGCACGTATAATCGGAACGCGGAACTCTGCGTTCATCAGCATGGCTGTGTTGCCAAACAGTGTTGCATAATCAAACCCCCTGACGCTGGTTGCATATTCAACGAACAATACATCCTGGTTTTCACCGGTAATTCCAAGCGGATTAGATTCTCCTTTAGCGGTTCTTCCAGAAACGTCAGTTTCATTAAATGCCCAATTATCCATGCCTCCTAAGAGAAATAGTTTTGGCGATCGGCCATAAAAAGTACCTGCAAAGCCACGCACTGCAAGCACGATCTCTTTATAAAGAGGCTGGTAGTGGCGTATGTCTGCTGATATTCTGCTGAAACTCAAGTCTTCATTATCTAACCCCTGATAATGTGTAAACATAATCTTGCCGCGCGTACCTTCAATGATGTTCAACCCCGAGCTTACCGAGTTATCATAAACGAATTCAGAATTAATGCCCGCATAAAAATGATCAGTTGGTGTAGCCAGGGCTTGACCACTATTGTAGCTGCTTCCCTGATCTGCCGAGCGTGTGTGTGCCACAAATGGCTTGAGAGCAACTCTAAAACGATCATTTAACGGTGCCGATGCGCCCACCTCAAATCTGTTGAGTGAATAATGAAATGTACTAATCGGCTGATTTACATTTTCAGGTGTTATGAAGGGATCCCATCGAATGCCTTTTCGATCAAACCTTGCACTGAAATCAATCCATGCCGGCAGATATTGAAACTCGGCAAACACATCTCCATTGCGCAAATCAATGCTGGTCATAATACCACCGCTAATCCTGAAATTCTCCAGCATGTCATTCATCTGTACCTCCATCTGCACACCCCATCCGCGAAGCGGGTCGATCAAAAAAGAAGTAATGAAATTGTTGGCGCTGAATTTTGATTCGTACGGAAACGGCCCTGTAATACGGGTATTATCTCTCGCCTTCATATAGCGTGTCAGGAACGACTCAGTCGGCCTGGTCTGTTTTACTGCTTCATCCTCAAAGACATAGTTATCGGTACTCACTACATTTTGTTGTTTTTGCGACACCGAGTCAGCATTCAGCTTCACCGTGTCAACTACAAGGGCTATCGAATCAGGCGTTATGATTGTCAGTGAATCTGGTTGAGTCAACACAGAGTCCTGCTTAACTCCGGCACTGTCGGGTATTCCTTGCACCTCTTTCATGCGAGCATTGATCAGGTCCTTTACGCTCATCTTTTTATTTTCCTCTTGCTTTTTTCTCTCTTGAATCACTCGTGCCTGTTGCAATTCCTTTCTTCTTGTTGACGGTGTGAATACCTGACGGTTTATATTAAAATTTCGATCAACAAAAATATTCTCGCGCATACCGGTTGTACTGATCATTGCCAGAACGTTTTGATTGGCATTCAAATCATAATTCTTAATGCTGGCAGAATAATTGGTAACCTGATTGTAAATGCCTGTTGATCGCTGGTACCTGAATAAATTAATAATGCCTCGCTGGTCACTGAGATAATAGAACACATCTTCATTTAAGGCTATCGGATCAAAATCTTTGCTTAACGTATTGGTAACACGCGTCAGCACATTCGTTGTTGAGTCCAGATCAAACAAGAAAAGATTATGATTATCAGTAAGTTCTGTCAGGCTTTTTTTGTATCCCGGTTTAAGGGTATCAAGCGTCCGGTTAGAGCTAAATACAATTTTACTGGAACCTGGAATAAAAGATGGATCGAGATCATCAAAATCATCATTGGTCAATCGCCTGATCCGGTCTCTGCGAGTGCTCAGTAAATACAAATCATTCTGCCCTTCGGCATCTGCGCTCAGAACGGCCAGCCTTCCATTGCTTGAAAAGTCAATACTGCGAATATTGCTAAAGCGTTCCAGTTCCCGTGGTATTTTTGTGTTCGTGCTTAAGTCATAAAGCCAAAAATTGTACAACCCGTTTTTTACGGCTATGACTCCCAATGTATTGAGATCGACCCAGCTTATGATTGGTAAACTGTAGTCCACCCGCTGGCCAATCACTTTACTACCCCCACGCAAAATTGTTTTGTCTTTACCGCTATAGATTGATTGTACTTTTACCACGTATTTGCCGCGATTATTTTCTGCATAAGCGATACTGTTGCCATCCGGGCTTACTTTAATAGTAGTTAATTGAGTATGCCGGTCTGCTTTGATCGTTCGTAACGAATCAGCAGTACCCAGGTACGATTTGCTTACCTGGTCTTCCATGTTTGCATAGTATTTATGCCAATCGCTAACCAGTTGCTTATAACTTACACCCAGTGTTATAAGCACAGATTTCTCCTCGTTTCGGGTAAGCCGGGTATAATTGAGGATATTGGCTACACTGCTTTTACCATACTTTTCTGCTATGTAATTCCAAATGGATTGCCCCACAAAAGCTGCTTCATTGCCAGTGAGACGGGTGAATTTTTTTGCACGTTTTGTCTTGATTAATTGCCTGATAAAATCATCCATTTCAACAGTCCACCCTTTTGATACATATAAGGAGGCCCCGCTCACAAACCACTCGGGAATATTCATCAGAAATGAACTTTGGAATACATCTTTTAAATTTCCCCCGTACATCATCTCATTGATCATAAGGTCAGAAATTTTATAGAGAAGCTCTTCTTTTAACTCCTGGGCGGTTCCTAAATGCGCTACTTCCACATAGGGTTTGATAAACACTGTTTCACCTCCGAGTGTATACGGGTTGTCATTCAACCCAACGTTGCTCTGACGCAAATCTGCCAGCGAGTTGTATAAAAAGACTTTTGTTTTGAAGTAGGGCGGGTATCCAATCAGGTCAGTGATGCGGTCAAATTCTGCTTCTAAGTATTGAAGGGCTTCAGTCGCTGTTTGCCTGCGAGCGTCATAATAATAGAGGTCAAAATTTTCCCCACTTATATAATGCCATTCAAATGCCCGGTACTGAATCCGGTTTTTGCCAAATACTTCTTGCGCCCGCTGCGCAAGGGCTAAAATGCCCGATCCCGTAAATAGGAGGATAAGGAAAATTCTCGCTGCCACCATCATGATACAAACCTCGAATATAATGAATAATAACGGCTAATATCGACCGCTTTGTTTATGGCAATCCCTTTTTCTAAGTAATTAATGAGGGTTTTTGCCATGTAGGGTGCTAAGCTTACACCTTTGGTTCCTAAACCATTAAAAATAACAAATTGATTTATTTCAGGGTGCTTTCCGAGCATGGGCCTTCGGTCGGGGGTGGTAGGCCTTAGACCCCATTTCTGATTGACAATTTCAAATTCCAAGTTTAAAAGGTCTCGTAGTTTTCCAGTTAATTCAATTTTTGCATCGTTGGTAATTGATTCACTTTTATCGTGATAATTATAGGTTGCCCCAACCATACTACCATCACTTGATGGAACTACATAAACGCCCCGGTTGGGAATTATTTTAAGGCCGCTAGCTAATTTTATCTTTAAAGTTTCGCCTTTCATGGACCGGATCGGCATCCATTTCCAATACTTTGATGATAAACTATAAGTTCCCTGGCAAAATAGTATTGCTTTTACCGGCAGATTTTGATAGACCACAGTTTCATTTTCAAATTGAATTTCGTTTTCTGTAAATTCTTCCTGCCTAAACGCATTCTGTGTTTTTAAAAATTCTCTTACTGCCTGAATGTATGCATTCGTATCCAGATAGCCTGAATGATTGAGGAGGATTCCGCCATAGGAGTTTTTTACTTCTTTATACTCTGGCTTTGTAAAAATTTCCTTAACATAACCTTTAAAAATTACCTCGTTACTTTTAGCCATCCATTCATTTTGTTCCTCAACTGAAAGAAAGGGCCGATAAATCGGGACTTGAAAAAAAAACTTTTTACCTGTTATGCGCTCACATGACTGGTAAAATTCATGCAGGTATGGAAAAATCGAATCAGCTTCCCATGTCTTTTTAATTTCTTTTCCTGTTAGTGGGTTAAAAAGCCCGGCAGCCACCACCGTTGACCGGTTGCCTGATGGGTTGTCAATCACAACAAACTTCTTTTTCATGCTAAATAAATGCATCGCCAGCGCTGAGCCGGCAAGGCCTTGTCCAACAATGATGTAATCCACAGAATCAGGCATCTTAATAAAGAATCGAAAAAACAATAAAAGACAAAAATCCGATTTATTTTTGAACTCTCATTTGGCATGCTGCAAGTAAAAACTTTCGAGTTCAACCCTTTTATGGAAAACACCAGTGTGTTGTTTGATGAGACGCGTGAATCCGTGATTATTGATCCAGGGTGCT
>JAKEEN010000073.1 GCA_022616575.1 Flammeovirgaceae bacterium | reverse complement strand
CGCATCGCTAAAAACTGCTTTACTTCGGCACTTAGTTCAGCTTTTTGTGGGTCATCTTCTGAACAAGACCACAGCACAGTAATGGCAAAGAGACTAACGAATGCCCCTGTTTTAATCATTTTTTGCATAGAGTTTTGGGTTTTCAATGTGTATGACCTCCTTGTTTCTTATTTCGTTGGATGCCTAAATCAAAATTTTTTCTGAACTAACAAATCAATGTAAACTGAAGTCTTTCGGAGTTGTTAATAAAGCTTGAAGCTTGTAGATTGAGGTTGCAGCCCATGAAAAAAGATTACTTCTCATCGCATGCAAACGCGTATGCCACCTTCAGGCCAACCTATCCTAACGAGCTTTATGATTTTATATTTTCAAACGTAAAAAAATCAGATCGTGCTTGGGATTGCGGAACAGGTAACGGACAAACAGCACAAATACTCGCCAGGCAATTTGCGATAGTGGATGCAACAGACATCAGCCAGCAACAACTGAATGAAGCAATTCAACTTCCTAATATTAACTATTTAGTGTGTCCTGCCGAAAAGACTCCGTACGAAGATCATTGTTTTGATTTGATCACCGTAAGTCAGGCCATTCACTGGTTTCAGTTTGATTTGTTTTATGATGAAGTTAAAAGGGTTATGAAACCCGATGGGATCATTGCCGTGTGGGGGTATTCGTTGATAACGATAAACAAGCCTATCGATGCACTTCTTAATGATTTTTATACCAACGTAGTTGGATCTTATTGGGATGCAGCACGAAAATTTGTTGATAGCCACTACAAGACAATTCCATTTCCATTCACAGAAATCAAAGCACCGGAATTCGAAATGAAATTCAACTGGACCTTCGATCAATTGATTGGCTATGTTAATACCTGGTCAGCTGTAAAACAGTATATAAAAATAAATCAGGTGAATCCGGTCGAAGCGCTCAGTAAAAAAATTAGACCACTTTGGTTTAGAGAAGTGGAAGTAAGGTTTCCATTGTTTGTTAGAGTTGGAACGCACCGCTGACCCCAATAACAGGGTTACATTCCCATCATAACAAAGGCACCCCAATAGTATGGGTCTTTATATTTTGCCATTAGCTGAAGTTGCGCCTGCTTAAATGCTTTTTGCCGGTTGCCGAGTTTTATCCAGTTGGTGTAAAAATTTGTCATCAATTGCTGCGTGGCCGCATCATCAACTTTCCATAAACTCATAATTAATGCTTCTGCCCCCGCAACCTGGAACGCACGCTGTAATCCATACACTCCTTCCCCGGACTTAATTTCTCCTAAGCCTGTTTCACATGCACTAAGAATAACGAGCCCCGTTCCTTGCAAATCAAGATTCATAGCTTCGTAGGCAGTTAAGATTCCATTATCATTTGAATATAAATCTGGCGACTGGGAATCACTGAGGGCATTTCCAGCATTTGCTAAAATCAAACCGGAACGTAAAAGAGGATTATTACCTGCTGTTTCTAAATTCACACCAAAAGCCGAAGTACTCTCAACATCGGCTTGAAAGTATCCATGCGTAGCAATGTGAATAAGGGATGGAGCTTTTACGTTTTTTAAGTTTTTCTCTGATGCCTCCTTTTGCACAAATTGATTAACTGTATATCCGGATGCTTTCAAAATTTTTGAAACTCCGTCAAGTTCAACTTTGGTACCTGGGAGTGACGAGATTTGAGATGATCCATAATCAGGGAAGCCAAGCAAGGATGCTGTCTTCCTGGCTGCAGAAACCTTCTTTGATTTAAGCGCAATTAAATCCTTTGAATTACCCAAGGTTACTATGTCATAGCGATTAAGAACGAAATCAGCTCCCACCTTCTTGAGAGAATTCAGGTTGATTTGATTATACGCACCATCGGGTGAGATATAAATTATTTTCTTACCCGTCAGCTCTGGTTCAATACGACTCCAATACTGATCGTATGAATATTCATCCTCAATTTTCTTTTGAATCGCATTTCTGTAAAATGTGGCATACCGGGTTTCGATTTCTAAACCATTGCTCAACAAAATCAACCGGGGTGCCTCAATTCCCTTCTTTACAATCAATGCAGCATAGCGAACGTCTTTTGTAAAATCCTGGTCAAAATTTCTTACACGAATAATTTCAATAATGGCTTCCTGGTCAGTAAGCAGATCACGAACCTGCTTGAATTTTATTTTCTGTGTAGAATATCCAGATGAAAAATCAGAAGACCGAACAGACAAGGATTTTTCCATGTCATTCGCGGAACGCTCTAACGCGCCCAAATCAATTTTCTGTTCTTTTAGTTCTTCTTTCGAATACCCATAATACCGGGCCAGTGTTTCCTTTTGATCAAGCCACGACAAATAATCTGCTATCAGCTTACTGTCTTTACTCTTCAGGATGGTTTGTTTGATCTTGCTGGTTGAGTTCAGTAACAATGCTTTGGTAGCAATGTGGTATTCGTAAAAGTCCTGAAGGGTTAAGGCCCCTCGCTCATGAGCACTCAAAGCAAAATTGAAGAAACGCTGAAAGCGTGGTGAGGTAACATCCCAAAAGTTTGTCTTCTCGGCTTCACTCATGGGCGGAAAATAGTGATTAATAAAATCGATGGTTTTATCCATCACCTCCCGGTAGAGCATAAGGGCTTTATCATCCAATCCTTTCTTCCAATACACTAGCGCCAGGTCTTCGCTTGACTGAACATAATCAGGGTGGTTTGACCCCAAAGTTGTCTCCCGAATTTGTCTTGCCTTATCGATGAGTGTCTCTGCTTCATTAAAACGCCCTGTCATCCGGTAAAAATTCCCCTGAATGTTGATTACACGGGCAAAAGATGGATGCTCTTCAGTAAACTTATTTTTATAAACACCTTGCGCCTTTTTCAATAAGGTTTCGACCTGATCGGTCTTTTTCATTTGAATGTATAACACAGCCAGTTGTGTTAGCACATCACCATACTCCGGCAGGCCTGTCTGTCCACGGTTTTCAAAAATCTTCTTGATGGTTGTGAAGTATGTTTCAGCTTCAGTCAGTCGTCCGCTTTGTTGGTACAGCAATGCCAGGTTTGTTTGCAGCATTCTATGCTCACGCGATTTTTCTTTTTGCAACGGCTCAGCAATGGCAATTGCTTTCTTTAGATATTCTTCGGCTTGCTGATACCGGCCAATAACCTGGTAGAGAATGGCTGTGTTGTTTAAGACGATG
>JAKEEN010000072.1 GCA_022616575.1 Flammeovirgaceae bacterium | reverse complement strand
GGTACTATTTTCAATTTTATTGACACTAAACCAGTTGACGATCAAGGACTGCAGACTTTTAAATATCTGCGAGGCAATGTTGATCTGCGGCAGATTACCTCCCTGACCAAAGTTACTTCCCTGGCCTTCCGGCTTAATGGAGGTGTTGCTTATTCGTATGCAAGCAGCCCTTCACTGCCTTACGAAAAATTCTTCTTTGCCGGTGGCAGTAACAGCGTACGCGCATGGAGACCACGAAGATTGGGGCCGGGATCGTTCCGTCCAAATTTCAGTGCCGACCCGGATGCCGATGGAATTTATGATTACAACATTGAACAACCCGGTGAAGTACTGCTGGAGGCGAGTATCGAGTTAAGAAATAAACTTTTTGGCTTTGTTGAAGGTGCAGTGTTTATTGATGCCGGCAATGTTTGGACCATTGAAGAACGATTAAAGACCGATCCAGAAACGAGTCTGATCATTCAAAATGGAAATTCAAAGTTTAATGTGAAGACCTTTGCAGAAGAAATTGGTGTAGGCACCGGCTTTGGCCTGCGTTTTGACTTTACCTTTTTGATTCTGCGCTTCGATGTAGGTATTAAAGTGTATGACCCGGCACGTATTGAAGGCCAACGCTTTGTCTTGGACGATGTGAAATTCTTTAAACCATTTACTAATGGAAAAGAACCCGTGATTTATAATGTGGGGATTGGGTATCCCTTTTAATTCAAAATTTCAGCAACTCTCCCAACGCTCTCTCCACTTTCTCTGCACTTGGCAACATCATCTTTTCCAAATCAACATTGAGCGGAACTGCGGGTAAATTCTCTGCACCTAACGTCCACACAGGTGCATCCAGGTATTTGAATAAATGCTTTTGAACTCTTCCGGCTAATGATTCGGCAAATGAATTGAGTAATGGCTCTTCCGTTAGAACAAAGGCACGGCCATGTTTCTTTACAGAGTCCTCAATCGTATTCCAATCTAAAGGGTTAAGTGTACGCAAGTCAATAATCTCAACTCTGTTTGCAAATGATTTACTTGCATCTTTTGACCAATACACACCCATTCCATACGTAATAATCACACAACTCTCACCTGCAGTAATTTTATCTTGAGATGCCTGTTGCACTATGTTTGCTTTGCCTAATGGAATGACATAGTCTTCATCCGGTTCAATGGTTTTTGCTTCCAATGTTCCTGGTACTTTGCTCCAATACAGACCCTTATGTTCCAACATTACTACAGGGTTGGGGTCATAGAATGAAGCTTTGAGAAGTCCTTTCATGTCTGCAGCATTCGATGGGTACACAACCTTGATTCCACGAATAGTCAATAATGTTGATTCCACACTGCCAGAGTGATATGGGCCACCACCACCATAGGCACCAATCGGAACCCGAATTAGTGATTGAATGGGAAACTTTCCTTTTGATAAATAACAACTTTTTGAAAGTTCTTCTACCAATTGGTTAATGGCGGGCCAGATATAGTCCGCGAACTGAATCTCAACAATAGGCTTTGTCCCCACGGCCGACATACCCGCGGTAGAACCAACAATGTAAGCTTCCTGAATCGGTGTATTAAATACGCGTTCATCGCCATACTTTTGAGCGAGTGTGGCCGCTTCGCGAAAAACCCCCCCTAATCTTCTACCAACATCCTGACCATAGAACAAGGCTTCAGGGTGCTTCTTAAGAATCTCATCAACTGCATGTAATGCCGCATCCACCATCACCACCTTTTCAGCACCTTTTGGTGTGCGATTTCCTTTTTCTTCTGTAACTGTTGTCGGAGCAAACTCATGTGAATCAAAGTCATCTACATCCGGATCAGCTGATGCTTTTGCTTTTTCGAAATCAGATTCCGCCTTCGCACAACCTTTCGAACAAATATCAACTAACGTAGATTCTTCTTCTCCAATTTCAATCAAGTAGTCGTATAATTTTTCAATCGGATCAAATTTTTTATGTTGATCTAAATCTTCACCTCGATACCACTCTTTGCGCACACCCGATGTATGATGGCCCAGCAGCGGGCACCGGGCATGGATCAAAATCGGTGCTCGTTTTTTTCGCACATAGTCAATGGCTTTCTTAACACCGAGGTATGAATCAACAAAATCCGAACCATCTACCACCATGCGTTCCATTCCTTTAAAACCTGCCGCATATTCATAGGCATCCATAGCCCGCATCTCTCTTCCGGTAGCCGAAATGCCCCAGTCATTATCTTGCACCAGGTATATGATCGGTAATTTCTTGAGCACAGCCATTTGAAATGCTTCAGCTACTTCGCCTTCTGTAACTGACCCATCGCCCAACGAGCAAAGCACTACCGGGTTCTCCTCGGCTTTCAACAGGTTTTGTGATTCCAGATAAGCAACCCCGTGCGCCATACCGGTTGCCGGAATCGCTTGCATACCTGTTGCTGAACTTTGATGCGGAATAACAGGAAACCCTTCGCGCTTTAAAGAGGGGTGACCATAATAGGTGCGGCCCCCAGAGAATGGATCATCGCGCTTGGCCATTAACTGTAACATAAGTTCGTACGGCTCAAGCCCTATACCAAGCAACATGGATTCATCACGATAGTATAAGGAGGCATAATCGAATGACCTGAGTTGAAATCCCGCTGCCAATTGTATTGCCTCATGACCGCGCGATGTGCTATGCACATATTTAGCTGCTACCTCGCGCTGCTCATCGTAGAGCTCGGCCATTCGCTGAGCGGTGCACATCAATTCGTAAGCCTTGTATAATAAATCTCTCGTTAAATTGGGATTAATCTTTTTCTTCTGGATTTTGGAAGGATCAGCAAGCGACATTCAATCAATTATTTTTGAAAGCTTAAAGATAATTAATTTGCCTTTTCTATTAGCCTGAAAAATGAAATGATGAAAATCAGTTTAGATTTACATTTTAATCATCGCAATCAGGCTTAAGCCTATCCTATTTTTGGCACTTATGAATCGAGAAGAAATTCAACACTGGTTTTCAGGTCTTCAGTCTGACATTTGCGAACAGCTTGAGGAAGCAGACGGCTTGGGCAAGTTTATAAACGATGAATGGCAGCGACCAGGAGGAGGCGGTGGTCTGTCTAAGGTATTGACCCATGGAAAAATCATTGAAAAAGGTGGCGTTAATTTCTCTGCCGTCTGGGGAAAAGCCCCCGCGCCTGTTTTGCAAGCCTTGAAAGTAGAAGTTACATCTGGAGTTGAATTCTTCGCCACCGGAATCTCAATCGTGTTGCACCCGTACAGTCCGATGGTGCCGATTATTCACATGAACACCCGTTACTTTGAACTTTCTGATGGAACCTATTGGTTTGGTGGCGGCATTGATCTGACTCCACATTATATCAATCAGGAAGATGCATCCTATTTTCATCGGCAACTAAAAAATATTTGCGATAAACATCACGCATCCTATTATCCGGAATTTAAGAAGTGGGCCGATGACTATTTCTTTTTGAAGCACAGAAATGAGACCCGGGGAGTCGGTGGCATTTTCTTCGATTACCTGAATGAGAAAGACGGCTTTACCAAACAAGCACGCTTTGATTTTGTAAAAGATGTAGGAAGGGCATTTGCGCCCCTCTACGCTTACTACATGAAGAAAAATCAATCCTTGCCATTCACTGAAAAAGAAAAACAGTGGCAGTATCTTCGCAGAGGCCGTTATGTAGAGTTTAACCTGGTGTGGGATCGAGGTACAAAATTTGGACTGGAAACCGATGGAAGAACGGAATCTATTTTAATGAGCCTTCCTCCGCAAGCAGGCTGGGAGTACGACCATAAACCGGCCGCAGGCTCTAATGAAGAGAAAACGTTGAGCTTACTGAAAAAGGGAATTAAGTGGGTTAAATAAGATTCAAGATTCAAGGTTTTAAAAAAAACAATTTTGAATTTGCAATCTGAAATTTTGAATTGAATTAAGCCGGCAACGCTACCTCAAACTCGGTATGTTTATTTTCACTTTGCACAAGCCTTACCGAACCGTTTAGCTTGCTTACGCATTCCTTCACTATATACAAGCCCAGTCCAATAGTTTTATGTTCTAATGCAGCTTTAGAGAACATTTTAAAAATATGTTCAGTTTCAGAATCTTTTATGCCAATACCGTTGTCTGCAATCGATATTAACATTTGCTGGTCTTTCTTTCTGGCTTTAATATCAATATACTTATTCGAGGCGTTCGACTTTCTGTGAAACTTTACTGCATTTTCAAGCATGTTATGCATTATGGTTTCGATAAGAAACGGATCGGATCTCCATGTCTCTTCCGCTATCTGATGACGGATTTCAACATCTGAATACCCCTCTAAATCTTTTAGTTTTTCTTCAACTGTACGAACAATGGCCACCAAATCAATCGGTTGATATTGAATTTTGAGCTCGTGTATTTCGCTAACTACCTTGAGTCTGTTGAAGATATCGTTCAGGTTTTGTGCTGTTTCACTCAACATGGTAAAATATTCGTGCGCTTTCTCATCTTTAACATCGAGCAGTGCAACGTGGCAAATGCCCAAGAGCCTTACCAGCGGGCCTTTAATATCATGGGAGGACTTGTATATAAAATTATCCAACTCAAGGTTTACAACTCGAAGCTGTTGGTTAGCTACCTCTAATTCCTGCGTTCGAATATTAACTACACTTTGTAATTGCAGGTTAAGCTCTGCTAATATCTTATTCTGCTGACTTATTTTTTTCTGGGCTGCTTCAAGTTCTGCATGACTAAGCTGAAGATCCTCTTTTTGCGCACTTATCTCTTCCTTTTGTTCAAAAATCTCGTGATTCTGTTTGGCAAGATCAATCGTCAATTTCTTCTGTGTTTTAAAGGTCCGGTAGAGAAGCAACGTAAATACAACCACCATCAACACTACTACTCCTAACCAGTAACTAATCAGTGTAGTTTGCCTGATACGTGCATCTTTGTCGGCCAACGCTCTGCGGGATTCATCTTCCAGAATTTTTTGTTGGATACCGCTAATGTTACGGGCCAGGTTTTCATCAAACAGATTATCTTTTAAGGCAATGAATTTTTCAGAGTAGAGAAGTGCGCTGTCAAATCTCCTTTGCTTGATAAACAATTCTTTAAAGGAATTTAAATTATTTAAGACCTGATCTCGGGCACGAATTCTGGTAGCAATAATCTGGGCCTTGCGCAGAAAATAAAAAGCAGAATCAAGCTTGCCCTCTTTAGAGCAAATTTCGCTAAAGTAAGAGAGTACCTCAGCCTGTCCGCTCTGTTCATCAATTTGTTTGCTTAGGCTAATTGACTGCTTAAAATATTTTTTCGCTTTAGCAAGTTGTCCTCTTTCAAGCAGAACACGACCCTTTCCCTTGTAGGCAGCTGCATGCCAAATCACGGTTCTTATAACGGTACCGGCAACCGCGAGGGATTGGTCATAATAATTTTCAGCTGTGGCAATTTCATTTTCCCTCAGGTATGTCTCACCAATATTGTTCAACGAGTAAACGACATTGTCTTGATCATTTGTCGCTTTTGAAAACTCAAGTGCTTCATTAAGATATTCTCTTGCCTTATTGTAATTTTTTAACTCTGTATATACCAGGCCAACATTATTAAGTGTTTGCGCCATCCCATATTCTTGTTTGATTCTTTTCTTCAGGGACAATGCCGGAAGTAAATACTGAAGTGCCTCAGGATAACCACCCACACTATGATAAGCGAGGCCAATATTATTTAGAGAACTGGCAATTAAAGTAGAATCTTTGGTCTCTTGAGATAACAGAACCGCTTTATGACTATACGCAATGACCGAGTCATACATTCCCTTGTAATAATAAGCTCCGCCAATCAGGCGAGTTGTGATAGCAAGGGCTTTTAAATCATTCATCTTTCTGGCAAGACGTCCAGATTCATAAGCATATATCAATGCGGAATCCGGATGGTTGCGCCACAGGCCAATTACAATCTGTTCGTAAACTTTAATCTTTTGCTGGTCAGGAGACTTTTCTAGCAAACTCGTAAGACTGTCAATCCAACGCTGTTGGCTTATGCCTGCATACGGGAGTATGATCAGGCTTAAAATAATATAAACCAGCTTCTTACCCATTAGTTTGAACGAGCAATATGCTTAATTTACTACAAATTAATACAATTACATAGACGAAACTGGCTGCTAAAAAGATGCTATTCTATGCCCTTTATGGATTTGATAAATCTCTTAATATCTACTTCTAAGTTGCCGGATTTAGACAGCAAACCGATAAAAGCACTGCCAATGATTGCGCCAGCTCCATAGCGTGTTGCTACCTTAAATGTTTCTTTATTCGAAACACCAAAGCCTACCATGAAAGGATTGTTTAAATTCAATGATTTGACCTTGTTAAAGTATTCCTCCTGCACATGGTTGAAACTTTTCTGTACGCCTGTGGTGCTGGTTGATGAAACTGCGTAAATAAATCCGGATGATAATTGATCAATTTCTTTCATCCTCCCTTCTGATGTCGTTGGCGCAATAAGAAATGAACAAGTAAGATTATTTGTCTCCACCTGATTTTTAAAATTCTCTTTGTACTCATCGATCGGCAAGTCAGGGAGAATAAGTCCATCCACTCCAGCTTCGGATAAATCTTTGATAAACTTGCCAACTCCATATTGCAGCACTGGATTCAGATAACCCATCAGGATGATGGGAATATTTGTACTCTTTCGAATTTCATGTACCTGCTTCAACAATAAATTAAGATTCATCCCATTCTCTAAAGCACGTTTATTACTTTGCTGGATCACAGGGCCATCGGCAATCGGGTCAGAGAATGGAATTCCAATTTCGATCATATCAACACCCGCGTCCTCCAGGGATTTTGCAATTTTAGTTGTACTATCCAACGTTGGGTAGCCGGCTGTGAAGAACACTGAAAGAATCTCCGATTTCTTTTGTTTAAATAATTTATGAACCCTATTCACCGATGATAAATTTTTTAATTTGAAGTCTTGAATTTTAAAATCTTGAATTAATATTTCCCCCACCTGATGTACGTCTCCAAATCCTTATCACCACGCCCAGATAGATTAACCACAACAATATCATCCGGATTGAATTCTATTTTAGACAATGCCGCTAACGCATGAGCCGATTCAATGGCTGGAATAATTCCCTCCAACCTGCTCAACTCAATGCCTGCTATCATGGCCTCTTCATCGGTTGCATTCAAAAACCGGACTCTGCCTGTATCAAACAAATGCGCATGAAGCGGACCAATGCCGGGATAATCAAGGCCAGCTGAAATGGAGAAAGGTTCAATAACTTGTCCGTCTTCGGTTTGCATTAAAAGTGTTTTACTGCCATGCAACACACCGGGCTTGCCTAAAGCCGTTGTTGCAGCAGACTCACCAGATTCAATTCCTTTTCCTGCAGCCTCTACGCCTATAAGATTTACATGCTCTTCACTCAGGTAATGATAAAAAGCTCCCGCTGCATTACTCCCACCACCTACACAGGCAATAACATAATCCGGATTTGGCTGACCCGTTATTTCAATCAGCTGAGTTTTCATTTCATCGCTGATCACTGATTGAAAGTGCGCTACTATCTCCGGGTACGGATGAGGACCAACAACTGAACCGATAATATAATGTGTATCGCTCGGGTGATTAATCCAATGACGCATCGCTTCATTAGTTGCATCTTTCAAAGTCATGTTACCACTGGTAGCGGGAATTACTTCTGCGCCCAGAATGCGCATGCGTTCCACATTTGGTTTTTGTCTCTCCATGTCAAGCTGACCCATGTATACAACGCACTCCATTCCCATTAACGCACAAACAGTTGCTGTTGCTACTCCATGTTGTCCTGCACCTGTTTCAGCTATTATTTTTCGCTTGCCCAATCGTTGTGCCAATAAAATCTGGCCAATAGTATTGTTAATCTTATGCGCTCCCGTATGACACAAATCTTCCCGTTTCAAAAATAGCTGTGCCCCGTACTTTTCAGATAGACGCTTCGCCAGGTAAAGTGGGGTTGGCCT
>JAKEEN010000071.1 GCA_022616575.1 Flammeovirgaceae bacterium | reverse complement strand
GAGCGATCGAAACGCAAAGCTGTTGAGAACAAAAAATTCCTTCTGGGACTCAAAAAAAAAGATGCCCGAAAAGTTGATGAGGTATTTCATCAAATGCACGATGCAGTCTTTGAAGAAACAGATTGCCTCACGTGTGCCAATTGCTGCAAAACAACCAGTCCCATTTTCTATCAGACCGATATTGAACGCGTAGCGAAATTTCTGCGCATGAAGCCAGGGGATTTCGTTGAGAAATATTTGAAGATAGATGAAGACAAGGATTATGTTTTGAAGTCATCGCCATGTCCTTTCCTTGATCAGGATAATTATTGTACAGTTTATGAAGATCGCCCGAAGGCTTGCAGAGAGTATCCGCATACCCATCGAAAAAAAATGGTCCAGATTATGGACCTTACTTATAAGAATACGTTAGTATGTCCCGCTGTGCTTGAAATCGTAGAGCGACTTAAGAAAGTTATCAGTTAACAGTTATCAGTGGCAACACACCCTGAACACAACTCCTACACCCCCGATTAACTATTAACGGATAACTATTAACTAATTAAGCGACCTGCGCAGCCAGTTTTTGATTCAATACAGATTTAGGAACAGCACCCACTTGTTTATCTACAATTTGACCATTTTTAAAAACAAGTAATGTCGGGATGGAGCGAATACCAAATTTTGCAGTTGTCTGAGGATTTTCGTCCACATTTAATTTGGCTACTACTGCCTTGCCTTCATAGTCACCCGCTAATTCTTCAACTACGGGTCCTATCATTTTGCAAGGTCCACACCATTCTGCCCAAAAGTCAACTAAAACAGGTTTATCGGAATTGATTGTTTGTTCGAAATTTGAATCGTTGAGTTCTAATGTTTTTCCCATGATATTGAAAGTTATAATTATGTGTCTGCCGTTTCTAACACAAAGGTAGATGAAAATGTTCCAACTTCGATTTCTTTACTCAAAAGAACTTTTTCGGGTACATCGGTTAACCACCTGATTCCGCTTTTATCAGTAACCACCCCTACTTCAGTAAATTTTCTTAACTGACTGACAACGTTATTTGCAGGTTTTATCCGATAAACCCGTGAAACAAGTTCAGTCATGATAGATTCTTGTTCATCTTTAATATAGAGTTGCAAACTGGCAGCGCCTGGATTTTTCTGACAAAGCTTTTCTATAACATCAATGAAGTCTTTGGTTACACCCTCAAGCGGTGTTCGCAAGGCAAGGCCCTGAATCCGCTTTTGTGCGAGTTCATTAAGCAGATCAATATTTTTGATTTTAAACTCCAGGCTCATTTGTCCCCAGGTGTTACGCTGCACAGTTCCTTCAATGAGTAAGAACCATCCGCTGGCCATGAAGTTTTTGTATTTGATATAGTCATCACCAAACAAGGTGAAGGTGAAGTTTCCGCTAAAATCTTCAACGGTAAACTTTCCGAAAGGTCTTCCGGTTTTGGTAAACCGATGTTCGACTGTTGTAACTATGCCGCCCAGTTTTATTTCCCTTCCCTGATGTGGTTCAAGTTCTGTTAACTGACTGCATTGTGTATTACAAAAACTGTCAAGCTCGAATTTATAATGATCAAGTGGGTGGCCTGAAATATAAATACCAACAACTTCTTTTTCGAGGGCGAGTTTTTCCAGTTCACTGTATGGTTCAACGTTTTCAATTTTAGGTTTTGGAAGAGTGGTTCCCGTTGATCCACCGAATAGACTGGCCTGTGCACTCAATGCATCTTGCTGAGTTTTTGCTGCATACTTAACTGCTTTTTCGATTAAGCTGCTGTCATTATCTTTAGCGTAGATATATTGTCTTCGATGAACGCCAATGAATGAATCAAAGGCACCTGATAAAGCGAGACACTCGAATGTCTTCTTATTGGCTGCGCGTTGACTGAGGCGTTCGGCAAAATCAAAAATATCAGTGAAAGGCCCCTTCGAATTACGCTCTTGAATGATCGCTTCTACTGCCGCATCTCCGGCTCCCTTAATAGCGCCAAGTCCAAATCGAATCTCCCCTTGTTTGTTCACTTCAAAATAAATTCCTGATTCGTTCACATGAGGCCCCAGCACTTTGATGCCAAGGTTTCTGCATTCTTCAATAAAATAGGTAACACTATCTAAATTACTTTGTGAGTGAGTAAGAACCGCAGCCATGTACTCGGCAGGGTAATTTGCTTTTAGATAGGCAGTATGATACGCGACCAGTGAGTAACACGTAGAGTGCGATTTGTTGAACGCATATTGCGCGAAAGCTTCCCAATCAGTCCAGATTTTTTCACAAATATTTTGAGGAAGGCCATTTTTCTTGCAGCTCTCAATAAATTTATCTTTCATTTTATCAAGCACCGCTTTCTGCTTTTTACCCATTGCCTTACGCAACACGTCTGCATCTCCTTTGCTGAAGCCAGCAAGTTTTTGCGAAAGCAACATCACCTGCTCCTGGTATACGGTAATACCGTATGTCTCTGCAAGAAATTCCTCCATCTCTGGTAAATCGTACTTGATAGGTTCGCGACCATGTTTACGATTGATAAACTGAGGAATGTATTCCATCGGACCAGGACGGTACAAAGCGTTCATCGCGATGAGGTCTTCAAATTTATCGGGCTTAAGTTGACGCAGGTATTTTTGCATCCCAACACTTTCAAACTGAAAGGTTCCGGTGGTTTCTCCTCGTTGAAAAAGTTCGTAAGTTTTTACGTCATCCAAAGGAACGGTATCAATAACAATGTCAACACCTCTACTCTTCTTGATATTTTTTAAAGCAGTGTTTATAATAGAAAGAGTGGTCAACCCAAGAAAGTCCATCTTTAGCATACCGGCACTTTCAACCACACTATTGTCGAATTGTGTTACCAGCATATCGGAATCTTTGGCCGTGGCCACTGGAACAAACTTTGTCAATTCATCAGGCGTGATAATCACACCGCATGCATGAACACCTGTGTTACGCACTGATCCTTCTAAAATAACCGCTTGCTTTAAAACATCCGCTTTGAGGTCATTGCCCTTCTTGACATCGGCCAGCTCTTTTACTTCTTCAAAAGCTTTTTGCAAAGTGGTGCCCGGTCGTTCGGGTACCAACTTAGCGAGTGTGTTAGATTCTGAAAGGGGTAGTTCCATCACGCGTGCGCAATCACGAATGGATGACTTCGCAGCCATGGTTCCATAGGTGATAATTTGTGCAACCTGATTCTTTCCATACTTATCAATAACATAGCGAAGCACCTTGTCACGGCCCTCATCATCAAAGTCAATGTCAATATCGGGAAGTGATACACGATCAGGATTTAAGAAACGCTCGAACAGCAAATCATACTTGATTGGATCAACATTGGTGATACCGATACAATAGGCAACGGCTGAACCGGCTGCGGATCCACGACCTGGCCCTACTGACACACCAAGCTCGCGGGCTTTTGTAGTGAAATCCTGAACAATCAAAAAATACCCGGGATAACCTGTCTTCTTGATCGTTTCTAATTCAAACTCCAGACGATCTTTAATGGCAGGTGTAATATAGGGGTATTTATTTTTAGCGCCTTCAAAAGTAAGATGATATAAATAATCATCTTCCGATTTGAATTCTTTGGGTATGTCAAACTTAGGAAGAGCTACATTGCGCTCGAGTGTGTATGCCTCTGTTTTATCAATAATCTCTGCAAGTGTATCAAAAGCCTCGGGTAAATCGTGGAAGAGTTTTTTCATTTCTTCCTGAGATTTTAAATAGTAATCATTGTTGGGCAACCCATACCGGTGACCACGACCATGACCGATCGGAGTTGATTTGAATTCACCTTCTTTAATGCAAAGAAGAACATCGTGTGCATCCGCTTCTTCTTTGTCTAAATAGAATGATTCATTGGCAGGGAAGTATTTCACTCCATATTTCCTTGCGAAATTGAGGAGCACTTCGTTCACATGATCTTCTTCGGCAATTCCATGGCGGTTCAATTCAACATAAAAATCTTCACCAAATTGTTGGTACCACCACTTGAAAGCTTCTTCTGCCTGCTTTTCGCCCACATGGAGAATCAGGTAAGGAACTTCACTTGTTAGATTTCCTGTGGTTGCTATAAGATCGGATTTATAGGCTTTAACGAGGGCTTTATCGATGCGTGGATAAATTCCGTAAAGCCCTTCGGTGAATCCGATTGAACTAAGTTTGGCAAGATTGTGATAGCCGTTTTTATTCCTGGCGATGAGTACCTGATTAAACCGCTTATCAGGATTGTCTTTAGTAAACTTGGTTTTCTTTCGTTCATCGGCAATGTAAAATTCACACCCAACAATGGCTTTGATTTCGTGATTGATGGCTTCGCGAACAAATTTGAATGCCCCGTACATGTTGCCAAGGTCTGTAAGGGCAATGGCAGACATGTTTAATGACTTCGCTTTTGAAATAATGCTTTTGATATCTGGGGTTGCCTGTAAAACGGAGTATTGAGAGTGTGTGTGCAGATGAACGAAGGGTTTATCGGTTAAGTCATGAAATTCCCCGTCAGTTCCTAAGTCTACTTTTTTTATTTTTTCTCTTTTTGAAAAATTGGCAGCGTCCAGGTTCGGTTCTTCATACTCTATTTCTTCAAGTGTTGTAGAGTCGAAAGGACTGACTACTTTCTTTTTCAGCAATCCGAAGAAGCATCTTGCCGTGGCTGCAACATCATACGCTGCATCATGGGCATCATCAAATCCTTTTACAAAGAGTTTTTCGTGAAGTTCCTTGAGCCGGGGCATTTTTAGCTTTCCACCAATGCCACCTGCCAATTGGCAAAACTCGATAGACGATAAGCCGGTATCAACACTTTTTTTGGAAGTAATCAAGGTTGGCTCAAGGCCAGTGCGAATAAATTCAGCACCGATGATGTTGAAATCAAACTCAATATTGTGACCTACCAACACCTGAGCCAGTTCAACATCTTTCAGGAAAGCATTAAGAACTTCACTTCGATCTACACCCTCTTCTACCGCCCTTTTAGTCGAAATGCCATGTACTTGCTCTGCTTTATAAGGAATATTAAATCCGTCAGGTTTAACTAAGAAACTCTGTTGAGATAGAAGATTGCCCTTTGAGTCGTGCAACTGCCAGGCAATCTGAACCAACCGAGGCCAGTTGTCCAGGTCTATAATGGGGGCAGTCTTATTGTGCGGAATCCCGGTGGTTTCCGTGTCGAAGATTAAATACATGTAAAGACGTAGTGGTTAAAGCTCAAATGTACAGGTAGAACAGTCAACGCCCAATAAATAGTTTTCAACCTGAAAAACCGACAATTCACGGAATAGGAAATTTCCCAATAATGGAATAAAGTATAATAAATGGATAAAATTCCATTTTAGAATCCATCATTTCAACCATAAATGATTGTTAATCAACCATTTAATATTAGGGCTCAATTATTGGATTAATTACAGAAAAACAAAAAAGGAAAGCATGGTGCTTTTGATTATGAAACAGGTTAGTAATTTTTTTAAGAAGGAATGGTTCTTGTTAGTGATGATTGCTGCTATTACCCTCATTGTACTTCTCTTCGAAGTGCTCTAGACTTAATCTGAAATCTTATTTAGAATTCTTTTAAAATCAATTCAATTCTTTGTTTGGTGGGGCATGGGGAGTATTTTTGAAAACATCAAAAAAATACTCCCTAAACTTCTATGAATTGGTTTACCAACCTGTTTACAAGCTCGATCGGTAAGAAACTTATAATGTCGCTGACGGGTTTGTTCCTGATCACCTTCCTAATCATTCACTGTACGATTAATGCTATGATCTTTTACAATGACGGAGGTGCCACCTTCAGCCATTGGGGACATTTCATGGGAACGAATCCTATCATACGCTTCTTAGAGATCGGTTTAGTTCTTGGTTTTCTGTTCCATATCGCAGACGGATACATTTTGCTGATACAAAATCGCAAGGCGCGTCCGGTGAAATACGCAAAAGTTGCGCAGCCTCCTAACACCAAATGGTACGGCCTTAATATGGGCATGCTGGGTACGCTTATTTTAATTTTTCTTGTTATTCACACGTCTCATTTCTGGATACCTAACCGTGTGAGTCAAGGCTTCACTAACTG
>JAKEEN010000070.1 GCA_022616575.1 Flammeovirgaceae bacterium | reverse complement strand
GGTTGGGGGCAACGGCATCAAATCAATGGACTTTATGATAGCGACCGAAAACCAGGTTTTGGATTTGAAACACTTTATAGAAAAAGCAGTGTGGCCGGAAGCCTGATCAATGCCACAGTTGGCTACACGCAACTGGATAATGGATTAAACATAGATGATGAAATTGAGAAAGGATATTACTTGCGTCTCGACAGGACCCTGGTATCACCGTATTCAAGGTTTGCCGGGGCAGTCGAAATAAGCCGCAATTGGTCAGACAATGTTTACCAGAAAACGGAAACCGGCTTCAAAGACTACAGCTACTCCATAATTGATGTTTGGGCCGGATATAACATTGGAGCCAAGAAAAATCATGGCAGGCGCAGCAGGCACTTTGCAGCTTTGCGCACTTTTCATCAGCAATTTTTAACTAAACCATTTCAACCTGAATTAAGTGTTCTGTCAACTTATAACAATCACCATTTTGTGTTGGGTGCAGTTACATTCTACAAGCAAGACTTCTTTAAAACCAACTATGTCTATGGCTTTGGGCGAACGGAAGATATTCCCTACGGGCAGACTATGACCTTACTTGCCGGATGGTCTAAACAGTTAGGACTGACCCGAAATTATTTGGGGTGCGAATTCGAAAAATCGTTTGTTCACCGGGGCGGAAATTTTTACACGCTTGCCGCAAGAGTAGGAACTTTTATCAATGAAAAAAATGAAACGCAGGATGCCACCCTATTACTCACGGGCAGTTTTTTCAGCCATCTTATTCCTTATAAGAAATATCGTATTCGTCAGTCATTGAATACAAGCCTGGCACTAACATTTAACCAGGGTATCAGCCCTTACCTGGATATTAATGGTGATTTTGGCATTAAAGGCTTTGCGGCCGATAGTCTTGTCGGTACTAAGCGTTGGGTTGTAAATACTGAATCGGTCATATTCACACCGTGGAACTTCCTTAATTTTCAATTCGCCCCGGTTGTATTTGCTGACCTTACATTTTTGTCGGGTCGAAGGCAGCATATTTTTTATAATAAACCCTATGCAGGGATCGGTGCCGGTATTCGCACCAGAAACGAAAATCTTGTTTTTGGAACCATCGAAACCCGCTTCTTTTATTATCCAAGGGTTGCTCCCGGGGTGGAGAAATACAAACTCAATTTTTCTTTTAACCTGCGCGTGAAGTACACAGGAGGATTTGTGAAAGCTCCGCAGTTTATCACGTATAATTAAAGGTTGAAGAATTGAATATTGAAGAATTGAATAGGGGAATCGCCTGGATACCCAACCTTCAATTCTTCAATTCCTTAATATTGAGCGAAACGATCCACGCATTTACTTTTGTAACTTCTTCAGGTGTAACCAGTGCTTCTCTATGAATGAATGTATACGACTTCAAAGGCATCTCTCCCTCTGCTAACACTTCACCAATCTCATCTAATTTGTGAGTTGCCCTCTTTTGATTGTACGTTTTAAATTCAGAAAAATTCAAATGTTCCTTTCCCTCGTTTACATGACTATCGAGCCACCAACGCACCGGCTGCACGTTGGCATACCAGGGGTAAACAGTGTTGTTGCTATGGCAGTCATAACACTTCTTCACAAACATTTGATGGACTTCCACCGGAACTTCCATTGTATGCGATATATCGTTTTGAGAAATCCCTGCGGCTGTATTGCGTTGCGGACGAATAAACTGAATGATGATAAGCGCACCAAGAAGTCCGAGGGCGATCTTCTTAAGAGTTGATTTCATTTTAACCGATTTTGATGTTGAAAATTTAGACACCTCTTTTCGCTTTTCCAATTATGAAGAGTTTTTACTGAAGTCAGATTTAGTATATTTGTTTACTACCCTTACCCCTATGAGAAAGATATTTATAATCAGCAGTATTGCCGTGTTGGCCATCATTGCCGCTTTAGCTTATTTTATTCACCTCGATTTCTTATTCCTGTTTTTGATTTTCGGCCCATTCATCTATATGGGGTTCATAGATATGTTGCAGCCCCGGCAGGCAATCAGACGCAATTTCCCTTTGTTCGGCCGGCTTCGTTATGTGTTTGAAGACATGCGCCCCAAAATCCAACAGTATTTTGTAGAGTCTGATACCGATGGCACGCCATTAAACAGGAATGAACGCTCTGTTGTCTATCAACGGGCGAAGAAGCAAATCGACACCATTCCGTTTGGAACACAACTCAACGTTTATTCGGAAGGGTATGAATGGATGACGCACTCCATTGCTTCGTTAGATCATCATAAACTGGAACATAGTCCGCGGGTACTCTTTGGTGAAAAACGTTGTAAGCAACCCTATAATGCCAGCATTTTTAACATCTCTGCCATGAGTTTTGGCTCCTTGAGTGGCAATGCTGTTGAATCCTTAAATGCAGGGGCTAAAATTGGAGGTTTTGCCCATAACACTGGTGAAGGGGGCATTAGTCCGCACCACCTCAAAAACGGAGGCGACCTGATCTGGCAGGTTGGTACGGGATATTTTGGAGCACGATCGGAAGATGGAAATTTTTCTGATGATGCATTTCAAAAGAATGCCACACGGCCCGAAGTAAAGATGATAGAAATCAAACTATCGCAGGGCGCAAAACCAGGACATGGTGGTATTTTGCCTGCCAAGAAAAACACACCTGAAATTGCTGCCATACGATTGGTTAAGCCTGGCACTACTGTTTTTTCCCCACCCTTCCATAGTGCATTCAGTACACCAACTGAATTGATCTTATTTGTTGAAAAACTACGAAATCTTTCAGGAGGTAAACCCGTAGGTTTTAAACTTTGCATTGGCCGAAAGAGTGAGTTTCTCGGTATCTGCAAGGCCATGGTTCAACTTAATAAGTATCCGGATTTCATTACGATTGATGGAGGCGAAGGAGGCACAGGAGCAGCTCCTCCTGAATTTTCAAATTTTGTAGGCATGCCATTTCTCGATGCGCTTGCCTTTGCAGATGATGCCTTGCGCGGTTTCGGAATCCGGGATGAGATGAGGCTTGTCGGCTCAGGTAAAGTGATGACGGGCTTTCATATTTTCAGGGCCATGTCATTAGGGGCTGATACAACCAACTGCGCCCGCGGTATGATGCTGGCCCTCGGCTGCATACAGGCACTGGAATGTAACAAGAATACCTGCCCCACCGGGGTGACCACACAAGACCCGGCTTTAATGAAAGGACTTGTTATTGAAGATAAGAAGCAACGCGTGGCCAACTATCATAAGAATACTGTTGAGAGTTTTGTTGAACTGCTGGCAGCCGCAGGGCTTGACAGTCCGGAGAAGGTAAACCGCACGCATGTTTATAGGCGTGTGTTTATGAACATGGTAAAAACGTATGCAGAAATTTATCCCCCACTACCGAAAGGATGCCTGCTGGATTATGCTGATGCACCCATTGAATTTGAATACTATTTGCGAAATGCTGCCGCTGAAAGTTTCATGGTAACACCGGCTGAGTAAGTGTATGGTCTAAAGTTAAAAGTTGGGCAATCCAAACATTGGAACTTTAGACTTTGCAACTTTAAACTTGAACTCTATTTGAACTTTCAACTTTCAACTTTACTTTTGTGAAACCCTTAAACCCGTGCTTCGAAAATTCTTTCCGCTTGATAAGAATTACGTTCTGGAAGAGGCACAACTGTCACTAAAACAAACGCTCCTTGAGTATTTGGTTGATTATGTAAAAGTAGAATACCTGCTTCGTCATAATCCACTGGGCATTCAGGACGAGATGTCACAAACAATACAACAACATAGAGGTAAAGATTTCAGGCACCTCGACCTTTTTTACCTTACCCTTTCGGGGATTTTCAGATATGAAAATTATCACGATAACCAACTCACTTTCATTTTCGATGGACAAGATCCGTTTTTAAAATATCAGCGCGAATGGACAGCTGTATTTAGAAAATGGACCAAAGACTTTTGCAAGCAACAGAATTTCTTGCGTGCTGTGTTAGACCTGACTGTTTTTTATCCTGTTGAAAGCCCGGTTGTAATGGTTGATAACCGAATGGAAGCGTTTTTAAGTCAATTCTTTGATGTAAAAATCCATCCGCAGAAAGGAATCATCAAGAAAGTTGGGTAAAATCGTTAGTCGGCTGCCTGCCGGAGGCAGGTTGTAAATATTTTATATCCCTTCAAACAACTTTACACTCTCCAGATAATTCGGCACCATCACATTCCAACCCAATTGCTTTCGGATATTCTCTGCATAAACGGTCAAGTTCTCGCCCTCACC
>JAKEEN010000069.1 GCA_022616575.1 Flammeovirgaceae bacterium | reverse complement strand
TGCTCCCAATTACCTGATGGAGTCGTTTGAAAATAATCAGCAACGATTTCTCCGGTTTCACCAAGCGTGCTTTCTAATTCCTTGCGTGTCCAGCAATAGAATTTTCCCTCCACACCCTCGCTATCTGCGTCAAGGGCTGAATAAAACCCTCCATCAGGATGTGTCATCTCGCGTTGCAGCCATGCAAAGGTTTCATAAACTGCTTCTTTGAATATTTCTTTTTTTGTTAAGCAATATGCCTCCGAGTACAAGCTTAATAATTGGGCATTGTCGTACAGCATTTTTTCAAAGTGAGGAACAAACCACTCAGCATCAACTGAATAGCGTGCAAAACCACCTCCAACCTGGTCGTAAATACCACCCTCTAAAATTTTGGTTAGGGTAAAAATCGCATGGTCAAGTGCCTTTTTATTTTTTGTGATGAGATGATACCGCAATAACCACTGCCAGATAGACGGCATAATAAACTTGGGTGCTTTCTCTAATCCGCCCCGGTTTTGATCAAATGTTGACTCTAATTTCGAGTAGGATAAATTTAAAGCGTGCTGAAGTTCCTTTTGGTCAATTGGTTGCAGAAACCTTTTGATATCACTCCCAGCAAGTATAGACCGCAACTCTTCAGCGGTTTGTTCAATTTGATCGCGGTTGTTTTTAAATGCTTTATTGATGTTGATCAATACTTGCGACCATGCCTGTGGATGAAAATAGGTTCCTCCAAAAAATGGTTTTTGATCAGGGGTAAGAAATACATTGAGCGGCCAGCCTCCGTTAATCCCCATCATCTGAACGGCATTCATGTAAATCTGATCAATGTCCGGCCGTTCTTCTCTGTCTACTTTAATGCAGACGAAGAAATCATTCATGAGATGGGCGATTTCTTCATTTTCGAATGATTGGTGCTCCATCACATGGCACCAATGACAAGAGGAATAGCCTATACTAACCAAAATTGGTTTCGATTCAGTCTTTGCTTTTTGCAGGGCATCCTCACCCCATGGAAACCATTCCACTGGATTGTAAGCGTGCTGTAAAAGATACGGGGAGGTAGCGTGGATGAGTCGATTCGGTTTTTTAAAACTCACAAGAGTTGGGATTTAATCAATTGTAGTTCTTCATCAACATTAACAATAGATTTTAGTTCTTCAACTTGTTTTAATGTAACCTTCAGAAATCGCTGATGACTCGCAGTCTGAGGGTGAAAAGGTTTGTGTGACAAGGCAGCCCTGATTTGTTTCCATGAGGAAATGAATTTCCTTGTACCTTCATCAAAATAACAATCCATAAATTTTTGCCAGATGTATTCTTCAGCTACATCAGATGGGTGAAGTAAATCAGATTTATAGTATCTATAATCGCGAAGATCATCCAAAAGAATTTCGTAGGCTGGAAAGTAATTGGCTGAGTTAAACTCTTGAGCAATTTGATGAATAGCACTTCTTAAAATAGATTTACTCACAGCGTTTAGTTCCAGGGTGTCCTTCAAGTGCCTGACGGGGCTTAGGGTAATAATAACTTGGGCCTGTGGATTAACACTTTTAATTGTTTCATGTAATTTCTTAAAATCCTCAACAACTGATTCCTGGCTAAGCAATTTTTTAGTGAATTGACTGGCGGGTATCTTATGACAATTAGCTACTACTTCACCCGTATCATTTCGATGGTAAACCCACGCGGTGCCATAGGTGATCAGGATCCATTGGGCATGAGTCAGTTGATGATGGACATACCCGATGGTATTGGCTATTCTTTTTTGAAGCTCGGGTTGTGAAGGCGCGGAAAATTCAGAATGAAAATCATAGTTAAACGAGATTTCATCCCTCTTTAAATACGTGTGTACTGCCGGCAGTTCGTTATGAATCGCAAGGTATAGAAGTTTATGTATCGATAGTGGATTATAAATCGTTCCGAAAGGATTCGCCTGTACATTGAATTTATAATCACGCAACTGCAACCCTATGGTATCTGAGAAACATGAACCAACCGTAACAATTGAATCTGATAAAGATATTTTGTGAGGAGAAAGAGAGGGGTTTAGTTCTGTTCGAAACATGTTCCACTAAGGAAGTTCAAAATTACCGAGAACAATTCCCTTGACGGTAATATCCTCATCAATTTCATCCCATCGCAACGCATATCCATTAAGTCTTAGCGTTACTTTCTTAAGCTGATCTTCGGAAGCATTTTTCAATAGATTGAAACGGTCAGCAGGGAAACTGATAATTCTTCCGTCAGTCAGTTCAATAAAAATTTTTCTCCCTTCTGCCCAGGCATTCAGAGCAACGGGTTCTGACATTAATTCTTTATCAACGATTATGGAATGAGTCATATGCTTTTTTCAATAAAGTGAAATTTTCAAAGACTAATTTCTCGATATCTCTTACAACATGCGGTTTTACATTTCTGTTCCTTGCTAAATTTAACAGGTTCTAACCAGAAGTTACATTCCCCATCGGTGTTTCAACATGAATATGTGGTGGCTCATTCCGTTCATCAGAATAAAAGTGAAATCGAAACGGCCCAATTCTAAGAACTGTAGGCATCAATCAAAAATAAACAAAAAACCCCGACTCAATGGCCGGGGTTTTCAATTGTCTTTGTTTATGAAGCTTATTCAGCTACCACATTCACTTTAATCTCGTGCTTCACTTCTTTGTGAAGATCAAGATTGGCTGTGTATGTACCGATTTGCTTAGGGTTCTCCTTCAGGATTACCTTCTTACGATCCACATCAAATCCTTTAGCTTTCAATGCATCAGCAATTTGCAACGCAGTTACTGCACCGAAAATCTTACCGCTCTCTCCAGCCTTGGTGCCGATTTCGATTGTAAGCTCTCCGATTTTAGCAGCTAATGCCTGTGCATCTTGTTTCAACTTCTCAGCCTTGTGAGCAGCCTGGCGAACGTTCTCCGCTACCAGACGCTTGTTTGAATCATTGGCGATCAATGCCAATCCATTCGGGATCAAAAAGTTGTTACCGTATCCGGCCTTTACTTTAACCACATCATTTTTGTAGCCAAGTCCTGTTACATCTTGTTTCAAAACCACTTCCATGCTTATAAAAATTTATGGTTAATGATTATTTTAATGAATCTCCGGTGTACGGAAGAATAGCCATATGACGGGCTCTCTTCACAGCCTGAGAAACTTTTGTCTGGAATTTCCAGCTCGTTCCTGTCAGTCTGCGAGGAAGAATCTTGCCTTGCTCATTGATAAACTTCAATAGGAAATCAGGATCCTTATAATCGATATACTTGATACCGTTTTTCTTGAAGCGGCAGTATTTAGCTTTTTGCTCTACGCGCTTAATAGGTTCGTTCATTAAGGTCATGCTTCTTGCTCCTCCCTGGTTTTTTTAGCAACTGGTTTTCTGTCTTTCTTAAATTCGCCTTTGCGTCTACGTTCGTTGTAAGCAAGAGCGTGCTTGTCGAGGCTGATGGTTAAAAAACGCATCACCGACTCATCCCGTCTGTATTCAGTTTCAAGGGTGTTAACCACTTCAGGAGCTGCTGAGAATTCGATCAGGTTATAGAAGCCGGTAGACTTGTGCTGGATTGGATACGCCAGCTTGCGAAGTCCCCACTGCTCGATGTTTACTACATCTGCTTTGGCTTTCTTCAAAACCTTTACGAACTTTTCAACAGTATCCTTCATCTGATCTTCAGACAAAACGGGATTCAAAATGAATACTGTTTCGTAATTCTTCATGTTATACAATTTGTTTAAAATGAGGCGCAAAGGTAGGAAAAACCGCTCAATCGGCAAAAGTAGGTGTAGATATATCACTAAAATTAAAGGGAAAAACCGTTGATTTTTAGCCTAAAATGACTGTTTTCCATAAACCTTTT
>JAKEEN010000068.1 GCA_022616575.1 Flammeovirgaceae bacterium | reverse complement strand
GGGTACTAAATATAAAATGAGTGCCACTAATGCAGCCGCACCCGGAAATCCTACACCAGGAGTTTGCATTTCAAAATAGATTCCACCAATGATGACGAGTATTAAGAGTCCGCTGATAAACGGATTCAGGAAGAAGGCAATAATTCTATCGGTTTGAGAAAGCCTGAAGTGATCAAGTTCATACGAAGTGATGTTGTTTCGTTTTAGAATTTCCTGGATCGTCTCTACTTTGGCTTCACAATAACCGTGTGCAATCGCTTCGGAGGTTGAAAAAGTAATGACTTCGCCTTCTTTCTTCACACCTTCAATAACAATTCCTTCATCTACCATTCCTTCTGCAATGCGCGGATCACGGCCACGCTCTTCAGCCGTTGATCGCATGATCGAGCGCATATACGATTGATATTTGTCAGGCGCTTTTTCTCCAGTAGCATCTACCACAGTGGCGGCACCGATGCTGGCACCGGGCGACATATAAATGCTATCACACGCAATGGAGATCAGGGCACCAGCCGAAGCGGCATCGGTATTAATAAACACCCAGACAGGCTGTTCCACTTTCATTATTTTATCTACAATCTCTTTGGCATCGGTTAAAATTCCACCATAAGTATCCATTTCGATAAGCAGAATTTCAGCGTTAGATTTTTTTGCATGGGCCAGGGCCAACTCAACATAGCGTGAGGTACGGGGGTCGATCTCTGCCTTGATTTCCATTACCATTACCTTTTTCCTCTGGGCAAAAACAGGCAGGGTTGAGAAGGCTGCGAATAAAATCAGAATTAGTTTATACATAAATGTTTGTAAATCCGTTGATTCATGTGTTTAGTCCACATTGGTTAGGTCATTTCGACATAAAGTTGCTAAATTTAACGCACGATCCGAGTTTTTGATTGGGTTTGGACTACTTTTTGAGCTTGTTCGGCATCGTAAATTCAAATTTTTTTAACTGGCCATGATTGCTACACTACTCGTCATCAGCAGCTTGCTATCTCCTGCCGACTCGATCGGCACCGAAGTGATAAACGGAAAAGTTTTTGTGATCCATAAAGTTGACGAAAAGGAAACCCTGTATGCTATTTCGAAACGGTACGGTACTACCGTGCAGGATATTCTCGCCTATAATCCAACAGCCGATGCAGGTCTCGAGATTGGACAAATACTGAAAATTCCCTATATACCTCGCGTGGTTCATAAATCAACCGGTAACGGACTCCATAAAGTAAGTGAGAAAGAAACCTTGTTTTCGATTTCAAGACACTATGGAATCAGTGTTGATGATCTGAAGCGATGGAATAATTTGAAAGAGAATTCGTTGTCGGTCGGGCAGGAACTGATTGTTAAAGGAAAATCCAAGGACGTTCAAGTGTCAGGGTCAGTGCCAGCCACAGGGGTTCATACGGTTGAACAAGGTGAAACATTGTTTGCTATATCCAGAAAATACGGAGTGAGTGTTCAGGAATTGAGAGAGTGGAACCAGCTACCTTCGGACGCGCTCGCGATGGGGCAGGAGATCAGAATAAAGAAAGACACACAATCTGCCACGGAAGCTATCGTTCAGAGTACAAAGCCGGTGGAAATAAAGATTGAACCTGTGAAAACAGATGTAGTAAAAACAGAACCAGTTGTACAGCAGACCGTAAAGCCCGAACCCAAAACAGAGGTGATTACTATTTCTGAAGCGGTTCGCAACAGCGATGAGATTATAGAGACGGGCCTTGCTGAATTAATTGAGGGTACCCAGGCGAACAGAAAATATTTAGCACTTCACCGAACAGCGTCCGTTGGTACGATTCTAAAAGTAAAAAATGAAATGAATGGCCGCGAAGTGTTTGTGCGTGTGGTAGGCAAACTTCCAGATACAGCACTGACTGATAAACTGATTATTAAAGTTTCAAAATCTGCTTATGACCGGTTAGGTGCGATTGATCAGCGGTTCAGGGTGGCGGTTACTTACTATAAATGAAAAGCTGCAAGCTTTCTCGCCTCCAACTTCGAACCTCCAGCATCCAGCCTCGATCACCATTTTATTTTGTAACGGTCATTGTTTTTTACAGCACATCATGCTTTTCGCAGAATTTGGTTCGTAATGGTAGCTTCGAAGAGTTTAAAGTTTGTCCGGGTTCTTTTAGTCAACAAAGTCCTGAATTTCGTGCGTTACATTGGCGTTCAGCCAATACGGGTACTCCTGATCAATTTCATGAATGCAGCACGGGCGAAGCCGATGTTCCATCAAACTGGGCCGGAATTTCTGAAGCATACGCAGGGGCTGGCTATGCCGGAATTTATTTGTGGATTGATCGGGCCGGCAATCACTACCGTGAATATTTGGAAACAGAATTAACTGAGACGCTGATTAAAGATTCAGTATATGTTATCGAATTTAATTTCAAGTTGTCATCATACTCCAGGTACTCGATCGACAGGATCGGTGCGATGGTTTGTGATTCATTAGTGTCACTGAAGCATGACCAGGCTTTTCTTGATTCAACCCAATTACAACATATTTTAGATTCAGCACTGACGCAGCAAACGGGTTTGTGGGAACATGCCCGATGGAATTATAAAGCCAAAGGCAATGAACGGTTTCTGGTGATCGGAAATTTTCATAATAATGATTCAACCAAACGATATAAAATTCAATTTCGTCCCGCACAGCAAGAGATGCTGGCCATGGGCTCGTACTACTATATAGATAATGTCAGGGTCACTCCGAAATGGCGGCATCTTCAGGATAGTTTGATTAATACAGAGAATGATCTTATTCCTGAAGCTGTAGTGTTAAGCAAAGATTATGTATTAAGAAATATTCAATTTGAATTTGACAGTTATAAACTGGTACCGCCTTCGTTTGAAGAGTTAGATTGCGTAATTGATATTCTGTTGAAGAATCCGACATGGAGAGTTTACTTCAGTGGCCACACCGATGATCGGGGCAGTGAAAGCTATAACCTGAGACTATCGCAAAGCAGGGCAAAAACAGTTGCCAGTTACCTGATCAATCAAGGCATTGAAAAAGAACGAATCGTTGCACGAGGCTTTGGCAAAGCAAAACCGTTGAAAAATGAGCCCTCAGAAGAGGCGCGAAGAATGAACAGGAGGGTGGAGTGCAGGTTTGAGGAATGAACAGAAATATTAAATCGGACGGATCACTTCAATTTCTGTGATAAGTTCAAAGTCTTCCTTGTTGAAAGTTGCAATTTTATTTACACCATTGGCCATACCGATGGCTGCTATTTCAAAGTCATGAATAAGAATGCCTTTTGGTTGATGTTGCAAGATCAACACTGATAGCTTTTGTTGACTAATTTCATTTGGATAAAGGCAATTTAAAGTAAGAAATAAATTCATTTATATCCTGAAGGGCCGCAATCGGTGAAAGTAAAGGCTGAGAACCTTTTGTTACCACAGCATAATACTCAGTAAGATTTTTGGTCGTGATAAATAATTCTTCCGACCGATTCAATATATTAATTGCTTTTAAGTGAAATGTGGAAGAGCGATCTTTTGTATATATCAGGACGTTTGTGTCAACTAGTACTTTACTCATAGGCAGTTTTGCGTATGGAAGTATGATCTAGCGCGCCTTTGAAATCCCTTATTGTAAGATGCTGTTGTTTTTTTTTTTGCCTGGTTATTTGCTTCAATAGAGCATAAACTTCTTCGAGCAGGTTTTCTGGCAACTTGTCAACTTCTTTTTTTATTTCTTCCTTACTGACCATATTGCAAGTTAACAAATTTTCTCTGTAACAACCTGTGACTTGAAAATTTGAAATACTCAAATTCAAATCCCCGTGTAATTAAAAGGTGTGATGCTCTTGAGTCTCTTTTTTAGCTGATCGCTCACCTCAAGTCCATTGATGAAATCTGAAATTAATTGGTGTGTTATTTTCTCATTTTTGCGCGTAAGCGTTTTGAGCGCTTCATACGGATTTGGGTACCCCTCTCTTCTTAAGATAGTTTGAATAGCTTCTGCTACCACGGCCCAGTTATCCTCCAGGTCCTGATCAATGGCTGACCTGTTCAATTCAAGTTTTGACAATCCGCGTTGTAATGATTTTATAGCAAGGGTAGTGTGCGCAAACGGAACACCGATGTTCCGCAGAACCGTAGAGTCAGTCAAATCTCTTTGGAGTCTTGAAATAGGGAGCTTCGCAGACATGTGTTCAAAGATTCCATTGGCAAAACCCAAATTACCTTCTGCATTTTCAAAGTCAATAGGGTTTACTTTGTGCGGCATAGCAGACGAACCAACTTCACCTTCTTTTATTTTTTGTTTGAAATAATTGATTGAAATGTATTGCCACACATCGCGACTGAAATCTATAAGAATAGTATTGATTCTTTTTACAGCATCCAACAACGCAGCCAGGTTATCATAATGTTCAATCTGCGTAGTGGGTTCGCTGCGAATCAGGCCAAGTTGTTGGCTCACAAATGTATTGGCGAAGTGCCCCCAGTTAATATCAGGGTAAGCAATGTGGTGAGCATTAAAGTTTCCGGTGGCGCCACCAAATTTTGCTGAATACGGAACCACGTTTAATAAGTCCAGTTGCCGATTCAGCCTCTCCGCAAACACATATAGTTCTTTGCCTAATCGTGTAGGCGAAGCAGGTTGCCCATGGGTGCGTGCTAACATGGATACATCCTTCCATTGAACCGAGTGTGCTGTGAGATCGGCTATAAACTTTCCCAGTTGCGGAAGGAACTCATTCGTCATAAATTCTTTCATAGAAAGGGGAATGGCCGTATTGTTAATGTCTTGGGAAGTAAGGCCAAAGTGAATAAACTCTTTGTATGATTGAAACCCTAAAGCATCAAATCTTTCTTTAATGAAATACTCAACCGCTTTTACATCGTGGTTGGTGGTTTTTTCAATTTGCTTGATCGCCTGGGCATGCTCTTCCAGGAACTCTTTATAGATCTTTCGAAGCGACTCTTCTTTTTCTTTTGGAAATTTTGCCAGTTCAGGAACGGCATAGGTAAGTGCAATGAAGTATTCAATCTCCACCAGCACACGGTAACGCATCAATCCGAACTCAGAGAAGTAGGGAGCGAGCGATTTTACATGGTCATAGTATCTTCCATCGATCGGGGAGATAGCGGTTAGCGGTTTCAGTTGCACAGGCACTTTGTTAAAGTGTAAAATTAACTCAAAATTGGGTAACGGACATTGATAATTTTTCTATAGTCTACCCGGGTCAAATTGATTTTGCTTTTCCGAGTGTTTTGTAGATAGGCGAACTGATCTGTATTAGCTATAAAAAAGTGAACCGGTAGGCTAAACAAAATAGAAATTTCAGGTGATGACGATCAGCCGGCATCCACAAGCGGTAAACATTGAAAGTGGTCTTTTCAATATTTTTACTTTATGAACCGAATTGTCATTTTACTTTTAGTACTCCCGATTTTTGGTTGGTCGCAAATCAAGAATAAACCCGGAAAGGAATTCCCGGTGGGAAAAGCAATTGATAAAATTGTTATCGATGGTGAGTTAACTGAGCAGACATGGAAGGTGGCTGAGAAAGGTGGTGATTTTTTCATGAGCAAACCTATTGACTCCATTCCCCCAACAAATCCTACGTATTTCCAACTGTCATTTGATGAAGAGAACCTGTATGTTGCTTATGAGTGCATAGATGATGGAAAAGCTCCGATTGTGCAGTCATTAAGGAGGGACTTTGAGTTTCAGCCTAACGATAATGTGGGGATTTACCTAAATACGTATAATGACTTTACCAATGGATTTTATTTTAATATTACCCCCTACGGTGTTCAGCGCGAAGGAATCATGTTTAATGCAGGCTCGACATCAAACGATTACTCTTCTTTTTGGGATAACAAATGGTACTCTGCTGTAAAACGACACAATGACCGTTGGATTGCCGAGATTGCTATTCCGTTTAAATCGATTCGGTATAATTTAGAAAGCTGGAACTTTGATGTATTGCGCAATGATGTAGAGAGAAACCAAATCTCAAGCTGGATTGCCACGCCTGTTCAGTACCTGCCCGCGGCCTTTGCGAATTCAGGAAAAATAATCTGGCAGGATGAGCTTCCAAAACCCGGTATGAATGTGTCGTTGATCCCGTATGTTACCGGCAAGACTGCTCATGATTTTGAAACGGGCGAGCCTACCGATAACTCTTCCAATGTTGGTTTAGATGCAAAAGTAGCATTAACGCCTTCCCTCAATCTTGATCTGACCATTAACCCGGACTTCTCTAATGTTGAGGTCGACAGGCAAGTAATCAACCTCACCCGGTTTGAATTTGGGTTTCCGGAGAGAAGACAATTCTTCCTTGAGAACAGCGATCTGTTTTCCGGCCCTGGCTATCCGGATACGCGCGTCTTTTTTTCAAGACGGATTGGCCTTGCGGTAGATACCTCAGATCATATTGTAAAAGTGCCCATTCAATACGGAGCCAGGATCAGCGGCAAACTTGGACAGAAGTGGCGCGTAGGGTTGATGAATATGCAAACCGGTGAGAAAAAATCAATCGGACTGCCATCACAAAATTATTCCGTAGCGGTAGTACAGCGACAGGTATTCTCGCGCTCAAACCTGGATGTTGTGTTTGTAAACAAAGAGTCATTAGGCCTGGGCACTTACGACACCGGTAAATTTTATCATGAGAGTTTAATTCGTGAAATAACTTCGGGCGGAAAAACCGATACAACCCTGAATAAGTTTAACCGGGTGGTGGGCGCAGATTTTAATCTGTTTACTAAAAACAATCGATGGGTAGGCGATATGTATTATTTTCATTCCATCGATGCGTTTGATAAGGACAAAGCCTTCTCTCACGGTGCGTTCATCAGCTACAACACCCGAAACCTAACTGCATATGTGGGCAACCAGGGTGTTGGCAAAAATTACAGAGCGGATGTGGGTTTTACACCGGGGTTGAATATATATCCCGGATATTATTCAACCTTCACAAGGATTGAAACTCCCATTTACCCGAAAAGCGGAGGTGTAGTTTCGTATCGGCCCGCAACCGGCTATACATTTATTATGACGCCCGATGGAAAAGTTACCGACCGGACTTTTTCTGTTGACTTTGGTGTCACCAGAAAAAACACATCCGGATTTGGCATTTCATTTAACCGGATTTACCAGGTACTAACGAGTGACTTTAGTCCGGTTGACGATACGGATGAAGATTTGTATGCCGACCTGAAAGAGGGACAAGTATTTGAGTGGAATGAAATGGTAGCAGGGTTCAATACCGATCTTCGAAAACTCCTTAATTTTAACGGAGGTGTACGTTTTGGCCAGTTTTATAATGGCCATCGCACCAATATTATCAGTTCTTTAGCCTATCGATACCAGCCGTTTGGCAGCATTACGGTTGATGTTGACTATAATTATATATCGCTGCCGGCTGCCTATGGAAAGGCAAAATACCTGCTTGTGAGTCCGCGTGTAGACTTGACTTTTTCTGATAAGCTGTTCCTTACTACCTTTGTACAGTATAACGACCGGGAAGACAATGTTAACCTGAATGCTAGATTTCAGTGGCGCTTTAAACCCGCTTCCGATTTCTTTGTTGTGTACACAGAAAATTATTTACCCGAACCTTTTAAAAGCAAGAACCGGGCGTTGGTACTTAAACTGACTTACTGGTTCAATCTGTAACATGGCCTTTGGATTATTTAAAAAATCAGAACCTAGCCCGCCTGCCGGACGGGCAGGGAAAGAAGAACACACCCATTATCATAACCTGAAAGTGAAGGAGATTGTGCGGGAAACAAAAGATGCGGTTTCCATCGTGTTTGAAAATCCTACTTCAGGAAAAATCAATTATAAATCAGGACAATTTTTCACGTTAATCATTCCTGTTCAGGGCAAAGATGTGCGTAGGGCATATTCATTATGC
>JAKEEN010000067.1 GCA_022616575.1 Flammeovirgaceae bacterium | reverse complement strand
CAGCGAACCCTGCATCATGGTTAATTGTTAGCACTAAAACTTAAAACCATGAAAAAGTATTCTTTCACGCTCCTCATTCTGTTCAGTTCAATCTTCACGCTGGCCCAGGTAGACCCAATTGACAAAAATGGTGTAGCCATTGGAGGTTATGACGTGGTTGCTTATTTCCAGTCGGGCAAGGCAGTTAAAGGGGATCAGCAAACCAAGTTTCAATATAATGGTGTAACCTATTTCTTTTCGAGCAAAGAAAACCAGCAACGTTTTGAAGCCAGTCCTACAAAGTACATTCCTGAATATGATGGGTATTGTGCCTTGGCAGTAAGCTATGGAAAGAAGATTTCCATCGACCCGCAGACTTTTAAAATTACAGATGATAGACTCTATCTCTTTTATAATGGTAAAACCAGTAGAGGGAAAGTCAATTCATTGGAGTCATGGAATAAAAATGAAGCAAAGCTTCTCAAAAAAGCCGATAGTCTCTGGCCTGATGTAAAAAAGAAGAAGTATAAGCCGGAGGATACTTTGTGATTAATGTAAGGATATTCCGATAAACCGGTTCACTCAATTTTTTATCTTTTTTTTCAAGGCGTGTGACCGTTTCCTTGCAACTACAATAAAGAGACCCCAATCAGTTTACCAATACCAAAGGTTATGGCTGCTGCGGCAAGACCAAACAGCACCTGGCGAATGCCTGAGTACCAAACATTTTTTGCAGTGAATAATGTAATGGCTGCGCCAATCAGAAACAGACCTACAGCGCTGAAAGTAACACTCAGAATAATCGCTTGCGTGCCCGCAGTGAACAAGAAGGGTGCAACCGGGATGATGGCCCCGATGGAGAAGAGGATAAATGAATAAATAGCAGCCTCTGCCGGTGAGCCTTTGATCTCTTCAGCGTTAATACCCAGTTCTTCTTTCACCAGCACCTCATGCGCATGACTTTTATCTTTCATAATCTCTTCAGCCATTTGATGCGCCTGGTTCTCTTCAATTCCCTTAGCGATGTAGATCAGGGCAAGCTCCCGTTTTTCACCTTCCGGATTGCTCTCCAGTTCTTCCATCTCAATCTGCATTTGATTTTCATAGAGCTCCTGCGAACTTTTTACGGAAATCCACTCACCCAGCGACATCGACAAAGCCCCGGCCAGCATTCCGGCAAGTCCGGTAATCAATACTGCTTCGCCTCCCGCTGTAGCCCCTGCTACCCCCATCACTAAACTAAAATTTGATATCAAGCCATCATTACCACCCAGCACGGCCGCACGAATGGCATTACCACCCACCGACCGATGGCGACTTTCAAACTTTGAAATGTAAGCACCTGCAGACTTGGTTTGTTTTTCGAGAATGGAGCGGATTACTTTTACATGATTGGTTTCTGCGCCTGTGATTTCAAGCTTGTTTTTTTTCTTGGTAGTGAGCACCGCATTGGAAATACTTTTTTCTGTGTCCATTAAAACGCCAAGCACATAGTCGTAACCAAAAAGTTTACCTATAGTGTTGAGTGTTCGCGCGCGCCAGGAGGGTTGGATCAAATTTTCAAGAGGGATATTTTCCTTTTTTGCGAAAACTTCAGCGTGGCCTTTTTCGATGTCGCTCATTTGTCGGTACACATGGGCAATCGTTTCATCGGTCTCATGCTCAGCCAGCTTTTGGTACAAGTAACAGGCATCAATCTCGGTTTGTATGCTTTTGGTTTTCATGGGTGGCCGTACCGATAAAAATACTAAATATATTCCCTATCCGAATAGAACTATACTTGAATGAGAATCTTGGTTTTTCAGCATTTTGTAAAGGAAAAGACATTTTACCTCTATTGAATAAGCGAATATTGGGTTATCTTAGACAAGTCTCTTTAAAAATGTTTCGGTCATGAGCCAGACCGGTTCTGTTAAAAACGATCCTAACTACATGCTGCGGATAATCTCCGAAGGCACGGCCTCGGTGGTTGGTGGAGATTTTTTTAAATCTTTAGCGTATCACATCATCGCCTCTACGGGCATCCGATATGCCATTGTTACCGAGTGCGCTGATGTAGCCAAGACACGTGTGCGCACACTTGTATATATAGAGCGCGACAGCTTCCTTGATAATTTTGAATATGATCTCACCGGCACGCCCTGTGAGATTGTAATGAAAGGGGAAAATTATTATTGCTCGGCCGATCTTGACCTTTTGTTTCCGAAGGAAGAAGGTGTCAAATCCTATTTTGCGGTTCCTATTTACTTAAGTAATGGCGAAGTAATTGGGCATGTAGCCATTTTTGATACCAAGCCTATGACTGTAAGCGAACAGCAAATGAATATCCTGAAGATATTTGCTTCGCGCGCTGGGGCAGAAATCGAGCGTAAGAGAAAAGATGAAGAAATCAATGCCAGTATGCACCGGTACAAAAGCATATTTGATTTCTCCCCGGTCGGCTTATGCGAGGAAGATTTTTCAGAAGTAAAAGCTTATACCGATAACCTGAAAAGAAAATTCGGGAAAGATCTGAAGTCTGTTTTTGATGACTATCCAGAGGAAGTATTTAATAGCTGGAAACGGGTAAAACGACTTCGTGTCAATATCGCACAGCAGAAAGTGTTCGATGTAAATTCTCCGGAGGAGTACATCAAATATATTCAGGAAACGTATATGCCTGCACCTGCCAAGGCCTTACTTACTACGTTTGAAAAAGGAGTCATGGAGTTTGAAGTAGAAACTGAAATTGTTTCAAAGACGGGCAAACGCAAGATGATCAGAGTCAAGCGTGTCATCATTCCAACAGGTGTGGAAGGGGATTGGTCTAAATCTCTTCTTTCATGTGTAGACATTACTTCACTAAAGGCTGCCTTACTCGAAGTACAATCCTTAAAGGAAAGATTGGAGGCTGAAAATATTTATTTGCAACACGAGATTAAGCTCGATCATAACTTTGAAGATATTGTGAATACGAGTGACTTGTTCAGAAGGAAAGTGCTAGAGAAAATTGAACAGGTTGCTGATACGGATGCTACCGTTTTAATTCTGGGTGAATCAGGAACGGGAAAAGAGTTAATAGCACGTGCCATCCACAGCGTGAGTAAGCGTATGAAACGGCCATTGGTAAAAGTAAATTGTGCAGCCTTGCCGGCCAGCCTCATTGAAAGTGAGTTGTTCGGACATGAGAAGGGGGCATTCACAGGAGCCCTGGTACAAAAGATCGGGCGCTTTGAATTGGCCGATGGAGGCACTTTATTTTTGGATGAGATAGGTGAGATGCCCTTGGATCTGCAATCAAAATTGTTGCGTGTGTTGCAGGAGGGTGAGTTTGAGCGAGTGGGCAGTTCAAAGACGCTTAAGGTAGATGTGCGCGTTATTGCCGCTACCAATCGTGACCTCCAACATTCGGTAAACACAAAAGAATTCCGGGCCGATTTGTTTTACCGGCTTAATGTATTCCCGATATATTCACCGCCTTTGCGCGAACGCAAAGAAGACATTCCTGTGTTGGTAAATCACTTCTGCCAAAAGTATGGAATGAAGTTCGGAAAAAAGCTAACATCAGTTTCTAAACCGGTACTCGATGCTTTGATGGCCTACAACTGGCCGGGCAATGTACGTGAACTTGAAAATATTATCGAACGGGGCCTGATTGTTTCCAGAACAGATGTATTGGAAGAAGGCGATTGGCTTCCTCATTTGGCTCCTGTTGAAATTGAAGTAAAACAAAATGCGGTTCTTACAAATGCTTCGAACAAAAGTCTTGAAAATATAGAACGCGAGCATATCCTGGATGTACTCAACAAAACGCACTGGAAAATTCGTGGCACAGACGGGGCTGCAAAAATTCTTGAACTGAATCCTACCACACTGGAAGCCCGCATGAAGAAGCTGGGTATTGTCCGTCCAAATTAATCCCTACTCCAAAATGTTGGAGTCCAATACATTGGAGTTAGCTCCAATTAGTTGGAGTTCATCATCAGCCAATCAATTTCTAATTACCCAAACGTATTGCTAATCAACGTTTTGCATGATTGGCACAGCGATTGGAAAGGGGTTGCGACAAACAAGTATTATTATGAACACCCCAATCCAAAAAATCAGCTCCGATCAGCTCATCGATAAGATCGTTATTACCAATGCCGATGCATTAGTAAAAATCAGTACGGCCTTTAATGGTGCCGGTCAGATGCTTTGTCATACACTACAAGACCTGGCCAGGCAATACAGCGGTAAAGTAGATTTTTTCTCGGTCGACTATGAAGCCGATTCGGCACTTAGTGCTACGTATCGCGTTGAGTCAGTGCCAACATTGCTCTTTTTCAAACAGGGAACCCTGGTCGACAGACTCTCCGGTCTCACGCACCGTACGGTCATCACACAAAAGATTCATCAACTTGTAACTGTTTAAATCAAACTTAAATCCAACACTATGGAAACCAAGAATTTTTATTTGAAGTCATTCCAGTTGGCGCATGACCTTTCTGAGCAACAGATTCAGGAGTTGGGTGCCAGCATGATTCAGAAGGAGGCCAAGAAGGGACAGGTAGTTTATGCTGAAGGAGGAGAGAAGAAAATCTTTCTGTTGGTAAGCGGGAAAGTAAAAATTTCTGAAGTCAACTCATCAGGAGATGAAATGATAAAGGAATTGGTGTTGCCTGGCGATTTGTTTGGCGATGTATTGCTTCACTACGAAGGGCCGAACTATGAATATGCAGAAGTCATTTCCGAACGGGCTATTTATTTTGCTATCGGACAAGAACAGATGGCTTCGATGATGCGGAGCAATTATTCACTAACCATAAACTACATGGTTAAAGTGAATGAGAAATTCAAAAGCCTGGAGAACCGTTATGTAAATATGGTGACCAAAGACGTGAAGTCGCGCTTGATATTTTGCTTCAAAGAATGGGCCAGGCGTGAAGGAAAAAAGTTTGGCGATAAAATAGTAGTGAAAAATTCACTGACACATAACGATTTGGCAAACCTGATATCAACCTCCAGACAAACCGTTACGGTAATTTTGAATGAACTGAAAGAATCCGGTGACATTAACTACAACCGCAGGGAGATTGAGTTTTCACCGATAATGTTAGCCAGTTAATTCAGGGTTTGGCAAGTTCAGTGACAAATAGAGTGAATGAGAGATCTCAATTTTGAGGGTTACAAATTAGTTTCACCATGATTATAAAAACAAAGAAATTACAAGGCCAGGTAGCCCTTATTACTGGTGCCAGTTCCGGTATCGGAGCGGGTGTGGCCAAAGCATTAGCCAATGAAGGTGCCACAGTGGTTATAAACTATTCAAGCAGTCCTGAAAAAGCAGAGAAAGTGCTGGCTGAAATCAAAGCCAAGGGAGGAGATGGCATCACCATCAAAGCCGATGTAAGCAATGAGAAAGAAGTGTCTGATATGTTTCAGCAGACAATAAAGCGCTACGGAACGGTGGATATTCTGGTGAATAATGCAGGACTTCAAAAAGATGCGAAACTTCACGAAATGACACTGGAGGCGTGGAACTATGTAATTGGTATTAACCTCACCGGACAATTTTTATGTTCCCGCGAAGCTATCAAGGAATTTTTAAGACGGGGCGTGGTCGAAGACCGATCAAAGGCGGCTGGGAAAATTATCTGCATGAGTTCTGTGCATGAAGTAATTCCCTGGGCAGGCCATGCCAACTATGCCGCTTCCAAGGGCGGAGTAATGATGCTTATGAAAACCATGGCGCAAGAGTATGCTCCGATGAAGATAAGGATTAACAGCATCGGCCCAGGGGCCATCCGCACTCCCATTAATCATGCTGCCTGGCAAACACCGGAAGCCTACAACCAATTGCTTAAATTAATTCCTTCAAAGCGAATAGGTGAAGCAGACGATATAGGAGGTGCAGCGGTTTGGCTGGCTTCAGATGATTCTGATTACGTCAATGGAATCACGCTCTTTGTCGATGGTGGGATGTTGCTGTATCCGGGGTTTGAAGATAATGGCTAAAATCGTTGTTGGTTGGTAGTTATTCGTTGTTCGCAAAACAACAACAAACTGCCAATCCTAACATCCAAAACATGTAGAGTACATATTTCCAATAACCATCATCGAACAACCAACAACGAAATGACAGCTGAGAAAAAACGCCTGATTGAAGACCGCGATAAAAAGAAGAATTGGAGAAAGTTTGGACCCTACTTGACTGAACGTCAATGGGGAACAGTACGTGAGGATTACAGTCCACATGGCAATGCCTGGGAATTTGTTTCTCACGATGCCTCACGAAGTAAAGCCTATCGGTGGGGTGAAGAGGGAATTGGCGGTATTAGTGATGATATGCAGTTGCTCAATTTTGCCGTAGCGCTGTGGAATAAAAAAGATCCGATTATTAAAGAACGGATTTTCGGATTGACGGGCAACGAAGGCAACCACGCAGAAGATTGTAAAGAACATTACTACTACCTCGACAGCACGCCCACACACTCATACATGAAGATGTTGTACAAATATCCTCAACGGGAGTTCCCCT
>JAKEEN010000066.1 GCA_022616575.1 Flammeovirgaceae bacterium | reverse complement strand
GGCTGTATGCCCACCATCGATGGCAATGTGTTCAAACACATGTGGAAATTTTTTGCTTTGTAGTCGAGCCATAATCTCATCCGACATCTCAGTAGACGGCCACATCTCATCTTTTGTAGCTGACACAAGGAGTATTGGCCCTTTAATATTTTCCACTTTTATCAAGGCCTTCTCTACGGCTTCTTTGTCTTCCAACATAATCTCAAATGCTTTCCTCAGATCGCGCTTCATTGCGGCCGGTACTGCGCTCCAACCCATTGGCATTTAGCAAACCCTCCGTTTCGATATAAATATAGATTTGCCGGACAACCGAAAAAATCAAATAGGTGATCAGAAATTTATCGGCATAGAGTTTATTCTTTTTGCCTAGCATCACACTGAGCAATAAAACAGTAAGGACGATGCCGGCTATACTAAGGATGGTCATTCAGAAGCTCTCAAACGATTTGCTTTGCAAATTATGAATTATCAAGGATGGTGGGAAGTTGAGAGGTGTCAGGCTTTACTCTATAACATGGGCACTGGTTCTCCATGACTTATGAATGTTATGAATGTATAAAAAGCTATATTTGAAAATCGATGTCAAAAAATCAGAACCTATTCAATACGAACAGACTCCAGGGTTGGTTTATTAAAATCACCTTAGTACTTGGACTGATTACGTTTTCCGGATATGGCGCAGAGATTCGACTTCACCAGAGCCAGGCGACAAAGACTGAATTACTTGATTCTCCACGGATCTATTCTAAAAAAGTAGTTTCCTACAAAAAAACTGGAGGAATTTGTAGTCCGTTTCTTCCATCGATACTGCGTCAACCTGATACCAGAATTTCTCTGTTGCAGTATGCGAGAAAAGTAAATGTCGAATTTAGTCGGAACGTTGAAGAATGTCTCTCCTTTAAAAGACCGGGCAAACATTTGGCGGTAAATCAATCAGCCGAAAAGTCAGAAGAGTTCACGGCAGATAAGCGAAGAGGATAATTCTTTTCCTCAATGAGCCAGCTTTGGCTCGCAGATCAAAAAATCATTTTTTAAATCAATTCTAATCGCCCAAGACGATTGGATTCAACTATTAACTCATGAAAAAAGCTAAGAAGGCAATCCGCCTTTTGTTTTTAATTCTACTATTGGTTTTGGCCGCCTTTGGCATTGGCATTACCGGAAATTTTCTAAATAACAATCGAGAAAGGTATATGGACAACCATATAAGAACAGAACAAGTGGACAGGAAGGACGAAGAGGAGAATGAAAACCAATCTAAAAATTGATTTCCTTTTCCTGCTTACGGGTGGTGACGAACGGGGTGTTCATGCATCCTTTTCTTATCTTTATTTCGCGGGAAATCCTGCCATTATAAATACATGAAATCAATAATTCTATACGCCCTCCATTTGGCAATATCCACGGCTTCCTTTGGACAAGATAAAGCCGAAGTGCAATCGATTAAATCTACTTTTGACAACTACAAGAAATCAATATTAGAAGATAAAGGCTCAGAAGCAATCAGGTGGGTGGATGCTAAAACCCTGGCCTATTATGAAAAGATACTTTACGCCTCGATTCATGCCGATAGCGCGGAGGTTCAAGATCTGGGTTTGATGGATCGGCTCATCGTTATCACGGTTAGGCACCGGGTTCCTAAAAGCGAAGTGTTAGCTATGGATGGTAAGGGTTTTCTCATCTATTCTATAAATAAGGGAATGATTGGCAAGAATTCAGTTTTGACCATTGATATCGGGGAGGTAAAGGTGAGTGGTAATTTTGCAAACGGCCAGGTAGTTTCAAACGGCCAGCCATCACCACTCTATTTTCAATTTAATAAAGAAGGCACAGACTGGAAAATCGATTTGACATCCCTTTTCCCGGCCTCAACCATGGGGTTAAAAAGAATGATTTCAGAAAATGGTATGACTGAGAATGAATTTATTTTCCAGGCTATGGAGATGCTAACCGGGAAACTTCCGGGTAATGAAGTCTGGCATCCCTTAAAGTGAAATCAGAAAAATCAAACTGGGGCATGAACCCAAAGTGATACACATGTAAACCCAACTCTCGCGTCTCCACCAATCTGGGGGAAATATGCAAAGGGTTTTCTGCTTACCTTCAAAACTGATTTTTTGCTCTATGATCCCCACCGAACTGAACATAAAGCCAAGAATATCATCCATCGATATTATGCGGGGCGTGGTGATGGTGATTATGGCGCTCGATCATGTGCGTGATTTTTTCCATGCGGACGCGACCCTGTTCGACCCTACCGACATGACGAAAACGAATCCAGCTTTGTTTGCCACCCGCTGGGTTACTCATTTCTGTGCGCCTACATTTGTTTTTCTTTCCGGTGTATCGGCCTGCATCAGTTTGCAGCGTAAATCGAAAAAGGAACTGAGTTTGCATTTGTTCACGAGGGGACTGTGGCTTATTATATTAGAGCAAACTCTTTTTCGATTCGGGCTCCTTTTTACCTGGAAGTATGATATGTTAATCTTCCTGGTACTTTGGGCTATTGGTGGCTCAATGATTATTCTTGCCGCCTTGGTATATTTTTCTCCCCGGATAATTCTCAGCATGGGGTTGATTTTGATTTTCGGACACAACGCTTTTGATACAATGCGGCTTGTTCCTGGCGACACAGGTTATGCCATCTGGGCATTCCTAATGCAAAGCGGATTCGTGCCACCCGGATCTGTTGTGCCCTATGCACTAATCCCGTGGCTTGGAATTATGTTGGCAGGCTTTGGTGCAGGAAACTTGTACTTTAATTCGATTGATCCTTCTCAGCGAAGGAAGATACTTTTCAATGCAGGCCTGTCTGCTGTCGGATTGTTCATAATCTTGCGCGCCATCAATGTGTATGGTGACCTGGCACCGTGGACAGTTCAAAAAAATTCATTGTTTACTGTTATGAGTTTTATGAACGTTACTAAATACCCCGTGTCATTGCTCTTTACCCTTGCAACACTGGGGCCTGTTTTGATGATTCTTGCATGGATGGAAAGGTCAAATAGTACGGTGCTTGAGCGTGTCAGTGTATTTGGTCGCGTGCCGTTATTCTATTATGTACTTCACTTTTATTTGATTCATGCCGGAGCGCTCGGCTTGTTCATGCTTTCAACGGGCACATCATTTTCTGAGTTAGATTTCAGTTTCAATACAGGGTTTGGCGGGATACCCAGAGGGTTCGGTTATACATTGGACTGGACTTATGTGGCATGGTTTGGCACCGTCATGATAATGTATCCTCTTTGCGTGTGGTACAACCGGTACAAGAGTACACACAGGTATTGATGGCTGAGTTATTGGTAACCTGAACGATTCTTAATGCAAAGTTTTTTGAAACACCTTTGTCAGCAATCCGTAGATCATGGTGCATTTTGGACTGATAACCTAGAATTGCGTTCATCGGAAAATCAATATCTTGTCTGCGAATGAATGCTTCCAATATCCTTCAGCTTCGGCTTCATAACACCGGACTTAGACATGCTCCATTTAAAAGCGCCACCGAAGCTGTTGCACATTTGGGTGCTGTACAAGCGCAGGACTTTGCTGCTGCCAAGTGGTCACTTGGCCTTCGGGTTAAAAATTCAACAGAAACAACAATTGAAAAAGCCTTTAACGAAGGCACCATATTACGTACACACGTGATGAGACCTACATGGCATTTTGTAATGCCTGATGATATCCGGTGGATGCTTGAGCTTACGGCACCGCGTATCAAGAGGTTTATGGCAACATATAATCGCAACCTTGAACTTACTGATACTTTGTTCAAAAAAACGAACAATTCTATTGTAAAGACTATCCGTGCCAAAAAGTATGTTACCCGTCAGGAATTAAAAATAGCTTTGGAAAAAATTGGAATTAAAACTGATGTGCAACGGCTTGCTCATATTATTATATGGGCCGAACTGGACGGACTGATCTGTAGCGGGCC
>JAKEEN010000065.1 GCA_022616575.1 Flammeovirgaceae bacterium | reverse complement strand
TTTAAAGTATCTGATCTATTGGCCAGATTAACAACCACCGTATCCCACACAGGAGGAGGCGCCACCACGGTAATGTTCCAGGTCTTAAATGTTACCAGTTTTGGCCCATCGTTACCAGGGTTGTCGGTAACTTTAAATACAACCTGGTAGGGTTGATCTTTAACATGGGCGCAATCTGTTATCCATTCAAAATTTACATCAACAGGCGGATCATTAAAACTGGCAGGGGCGGGAAAGGTAGCAATGGGAGGTGAAATTGCATCTGGCTCCAGAATTTCAGAAAAAGCTTCGATCTTAACAGGATGCGGAGGAATATCATTGGGGTCAATCCCTGTGATTACTGCTCTCAGAGTATCCCCGGCTACAATGCATGTATCAGCTGGGATAATTAAATCAGGTCTTTCATTGTCACAATCGGTTACTATTATTTGCATATCCCTGCGTACATAGCCAATAGGGGTCCATACACCAAATATTTTCTTCCACTCCCTTACGATAAACGCTATGTTATATTCGGCAACATCTCCCTGGTTCTTTACATCTCCGGGTGCATCCCAGATAAGCGTTCCGTCTTTTTCATTGATTGTAAAGGTTGGCACATCATTACCTGATTCGTTGCCTTGTCCGTAAGGAATAGTGTTATAAAAACTTTGATCATTGGGGTCCAGATACCCATCCACTTCCTGAAATCTCCCTTTGTAAGGAATTACTAATTCATAAGAAAGGCTGTCGCCATCAGGATCGTAAGCACCTGGATTATGTTGAAATGCAACGCCTGTACAAGCAAAATCAATGGGCGCGATAAGTAGTACTGGCGACCTGTTCTCACCAAAAAAAGGACTTATGGTAAATTGAGTCTCCAGATAAAACGTAGTGTTAACCGAGTCAAAAATATTGATCACATTCGGATTTCTGTTGGGCTCAAACCAACTGATAATGTATGATCCGGGACCGTTATAAGTATGAGACCTTTCGAATTTTACATACCCAACATCATCACCTAAATCATCGGCAATCAATTCAGGCATTTCTATACGAAATCCATCACCAAAATCTAAATACTCACCGGCTCCACCTACTTTTACTTCGGAATCTAAATCAACATATATTTCCACGATCACTTTAACCGAGAGTCCGCCTGTTTGCACAACAGTGATGTTGCCTGCCCGTAGATGAGTAGCTAACGCAACCTGAGGTACCAGCAGCACAAGAGCCATGCTGCCCCAAAGCACTAATACCTTCTTAAATAATTTTCCATTCATTCTGCGTACAATATAAAGCCCTTATACTTAGCGAAAAAATCCATTTATATGAACGTTTGATTGAATCTTTTATTCACATCCATAAGGAATTAATTTTTTCCTTAATCTGATTACCTCTTTCTCTTCCCGGGTATAGAAGTCAAATTTTTAGCAGTGGAAAGTTTTATAAAAGATGTAATTTTCTATTTTTACAAAACAAACCCAACAACCAGCCGGTTCAATGATTAACGACCCCAACGCTCTAAAATCTGCCCTTCGAAAACGCGAACTCGAACTTCAACGCCTCATCAAACAAATGAAAGACGATAATTTGCAGACAAGTGTTGTATTTAAGAGTCTCGAGAATGAGTTGGAGAAAGTGAAAGAAAACCTCGAATTGAACCCTCAGGACAGGAAGTAACTCGTTACCGTGCGCGTTGTTAAAGAGGTAACCCACCCCCGCATTAAAATCACTATCTATCAGTGGAATAACCGGTACCTGCTTAAGCTTGAGCAGCCTCACCTTGAACAAACTTTTAAAATTGATCAGTTTGAGATAACCAACGAGAGCGACCTGGATACTTTGTTAAACAAAGACTTTATTGACCAAGCTGTTGCCCGATTTGATGAGATGAGTAACTCCCTTCAACAGTCACTTCAAAAACTATAGTTCTGCTAGCCAGAAATGTGCTATTTTGCGGCTTGTGGAAGTACTTGAAAAGAAAAATAAGAATAAACGTTATAAGCCCATTCTTCAGGGCATACCCGACTGGCCGGTGTACCGGTTGAGCAAAAACAGAAAAGAATTTCTGGATGAAGTAGCCCAAAAATCATTTTACCGCATTAAGCAACTCCGCCCAACACGCAAGCAGCTTCTTGACGAGCTAGAGGCAACTGTTTACAGAGAGCAGCAACGGATGAAGCGAAATCGCTGGCGTGTAGACCCGCCCGATGAATCAAAGTTTTGGGCCAAAATAAAAGAAGAACTTGTTGCACTTACATCAAAACCGAGTGAAGAGGTTGACAAGCATATTGATAGTATCTTAACTTCAATTGTCGATCGGTATGCCGATGAAATTGCAGGCAACTTTAAGCCCAGTTCGTACCGGTTCACACGCGAATTGGTGAAGTTCTGGTTTGGACGGCTGCTTAACGGAGCCCGTGTAAAAAAATTCGGGGCGTTTTTTCGTAATAAGTACACCCTTCGCGACAAAATTCAGATTGTCGGAAAAGTAAAAGCGCTAAGAAACCTGGCACGCAAAGGTACGGTTGTAATGGTACCCACTCACTTCAGCAATCTCGACTCTATATTAATTGGTTGGGTGATTCATTCACTGGGCTTGCCAGCTTTTATCTATGGTGCCGGGCTGAATCTTTTCAACATGAAAATCTTCGCATACTTTATGAACAGCTTAGGTGCGTATAAGGTAGATCGAAGGAAAAAGAATCTGCCTTATCTTGAGGTACTTAAAATGTACTCTACTATCGCTATTCGCAAAGGAGCACACAGTTTATTTTTTCCTGGTGGAACTCGCTCTCGTTCTGGCATGATCGAGAAATCCCTCAAACTTGGTTTACTGAGTACAACGGTTGAAGCCCAGCGAACCATCTACATGGAGACGCCTCCCACTGAACACGCTCAGAAAATTTTTATCGTACCGGTAACGCTTAACTATCATTTTGTTTTGGAGGCCCCCGAACTAATCGATGATTATCTAAGCGTAAAAGGTCAGGATCGTTATTTCCCGGAAGAAGACAAGTACGGAAGCTGGCAGATGATTCAATACATGATTAAATTCTTTTCGAAGGGATCTAACATTTCTGTTTCTGTTGGCAAAGCGCTTGACGTAATGGGCAATTATGTCGATGAAGAAGGGCAGAGCCTGGATGCCAATGGAAGAGTTATTGATACACGGGATTACTTCAGGTCAAATGGCGAATTGGCTGCCGACCATCAGCGCGATGATGAGTACACGCGAATGCTAAGCCAGCGGATCGTAGAAGAGTACCATCGCATCAACCGTGTGTTTGCAAGTCATCTTGTTGCATTTGTTGCGTTTGAAATGTGGCAGAAGAAACATCCGAAACTTGATTTGTTCGGGCTCCTTCGATTACCAGAAGAAGAACTCTATCTTGATTACGAGGAATTTAAACAAACCTGCAAGCGCCTGCGCAAGCAAATCTCGAAACTGAAAAAGATCAGCAAGATTGGCATGGCAACACACATGAAAGGCAAAATGGATTTGGTAATTAAGCATGGTCTTGAAAATGTCGGAATTTTTCATTTGAAGCGTCCTCTTCTTCGCAACAAACAAGGACAGATCATTACACAAGACCTCAATCTCCTGTACTATTATCACAACCGGCTGGTTGGCTATGACCTCGAAAAATTCATCATCTGACGATAAGCCGGTTGGGGTTATTGGAGCCGGCAACTTTGGTTCTGCTGTGGCTAATCTGTTGGCACAGCATAAAAAGGTATTGCTTTATGCACGCGATGAGAAAGTAATAAAGCGAATACTCGACCAGCGGGAAAACCGCGGTCATAAAATGCGTAAAGCCATCACGCCTACGGATGATATGCGTTACATAGCTCAACAATGTGACGTTATCTTCCCGATTGTTCCCTCCCTGCACTTCCGTTCGATGATGAGAAAGATGGCACCTTATCTCCACCCTTATCATATTTTAATCCATGGAACCAAAGGGCTGGATATTACGCTACCAAAAGATCAGTCCATCGATACTGTTACGAAGCTCAGCCGTAAAAATGTTAAGACCATGAGCGAGGTGATGAGGGAAGAGAGCGTGGTGGTACGTGTGGGTTGCCTTGCCGGTCCCAATCTTTCGAAAGAACTAGCCGCTAAACATCCTGCTGCTACGGTAGTAGCAAGTCCATTCAACGAAGTGATTAATCTTGGAAAAAAACTTCTGCGCAACGATACTTTCCAGGTGTATGGAAATAATGAGTTGATCGGAGTTGAACTTGCCGGGGTTTTAAAAAACATTATCGCCATAGCATCGGGAGCACTGAGCGGCATGGGCTTTGGTGAAAATGCAAAAGGGTTATTGATCAGCCGGGGTGTCGTGGAAATGATTCACCTGGGCCGGGCCATGGGTTGCAGCCCAAAGGCTTTTCTGGGCGTAGCAGGCATTGGCGATCTTGTCACCACATGTAACAGTCCATTAAGCCGAAATTTCCAGGTTGGCAGTCAACTGGCACAGGGCAAATCACTAAAGGAAATTTTAGAAGGGATGGACGAAGTAGCCGAAGGCATTAATACCATTCGTATTATGAAAAAATGTGCCGATCATTATCGGGTCCGGGCTCCCATCACCAATACCCTTTACAAAGTTATGTTTGAAGACCTGACGGCAAAACAAGCACTTGGCTATCTGATGCGCTATCCGCTCAATGTAGATATTGATTTTCTGTAGATTCATCTTTGTGCGTTGTCCGAAATTAGTTGAGAAGGTGTAACTTAGTTTCTCAACTCCCCTTTAGTGATCTGGTTCAGATAAGCCTCTTGCTCGTTTCTATTATTCCGGTTCTTGCCCAGCGCAATGCCGGCACTCCTTTTATTACAAATATTTTACCATCGGTTTATAGACAAGGGCCCCAAAATTTTGCGGTCGTTCAGGACTCATCGGGTGTGTTGTATTTTGGAAACAATAATCGTTTTGGTAAATACAGATGAAGGATTGCTATTATTGAAAAAAAACGGGAGTAAATTCATGGTCTATAGGTCAAAAACATCGAGTGGAGATTTCTGCTTCAAAAAATGAAAGCGGAGTGAAAATAAACGTAACAGACAGTGGTTGGGCATTGATCCGGATATCAAGGGGCAAAACTTTGATAAATTTTTCCGTGGAACTGAGCGATCGAAAGGAGCAGGATTAGGTTTGTATATTGCCCGGGAGGCTATCCAAAAAATTAATGGTACAATCAGTTTCTCAAGCTGAGATAAAACTCATTTTACTATTACGATTCCTAATCACTAAAAAGAAGAACGGATTTTCTCGGCAACTTTTGCCAATTCTTCCTGGGTAGGTCTCAATTTATGCCTTGTGAAATTAAGATCATCCGCTGAGTTCATCGGCACCAGATGAACATGTGCATGAGGTACTTCTAACCCGATAACGGCCACGCCAATCCGTTTACACGGTATTGCTTTTCGTACTGCTCCGGCTACTTTTTTTGCAAAAAGATTCATGGCCGCAAGCGTTTCATCTTCTATATCAAATAGATAATCAACTTCCTTCTTTGGAACCACCAGGGTGTGCCCCATCACTAAGGGTGTAATATCAAGAAATGCCAAAAACGTATCATCCTCAGCAACAATGTGCGCGGGTAATTCACGGTTAATAATTTTTGTAAAGATGCTTGGCATGGTCGATTTAAAATTTCAAATTCAACATCAAATTCCAATATTGATCACTTCAAATTCAACTTCGCCTGCCGGGGTTTTAATGAGTGCACTCTCTCCTTTTTTCTTTCCCAGCAAGCCTTTGCCTATAGGAGATTGGGTAGAAATTTTTCCTGACTTCAAATCAGCTTCTTCTTCAGACACCAAGGTATAGGTAAATGATGCCCCGTTCTTTTTGTTCTTGATGGTAACTTTAGAGAGAATAGAAACCTTCGATATATCAACATTGTTTTCATCGAGCAAACGCGCATTACCAACCAGGTCTTCAAGTTGAGCAATTTTCGCTTCTAAGTGTCCCTGCGCATCTTTGGCTGCATCGTATTCCGCATTTTCACTCAGGTCGCCTTTGTCGCGCGCATCTGCTATTTGACGTGCTATCTCTGCCCTACCTTTACCTTTCAATTCGCTGAGTTCATTCTTCAACCTCTCGAGTCCCTCGCGTGTATAATATGATATTTTTTTATTCATACTCTGTTTGAATTGATCTATACTAAAAAGAAACAACGGCCTGTTGCCAGACCGTTGTTGTGCAACAAATGTATGTCTTTCTAAAGAAGGTTCAAAATCAGGTTCCTACCAGTTCGGGCAGGTTGGTTTTTATTTGTTCAAGCAATTCATCGTCAAACTTAGCCAGGTACAGGGTTTTTGCTTTCGAAAGTTGATCGACCGTTACCCCTTTGGCACCACGAAGGTCGGCTTTATACAAACTGGCATTCTCAAAATCAGCGCCCATCAAATAAGCATTTTGCAAATTTGATTCCATGAGATAGGCATTGTTAAAATTCGCCTTAATCAGAAAGGCTCCTTCAAATTGTGCTTTAATCAAAAATGCATCTTTAAAATTCGCTCCGCTTGCATAAGCATTTTTTAATTCTGCCTGATTCAGGTTTGAATTTTCAAAGTTTGTCTGGTTTAGTCGTGCGTTTATTAATTTACATTCAATCAAAGAGGATTGAGAAATATTGGCAGAGTTAAGATTCGAAGCATTCAGGTTAACGTAGTTAAGGTTTGTTTTCGGGAGGTGGCAATTAACCAGGTTGATTTCATAAATGCCATGACGATTTAATCTTTTAATATTACCCACCGTACGAAATGCCGCTTCCTCAGATTCCCACATGCGGAAGTCATCGATCTCATCTTTATACGTTCTGATGCGTTGCCTGATTTCACCGTTTTGGTTTAACCAAAATAAAAGAATGGCGATCACCGCAATATCAAAAATGGTTCCATGTGCTTCGGCTAAAATCTGCGGAACAAAAGAACTGAACTCGTTGATATAATAGCGGAGGCTCAGGCCTAAAACAAGAATCGTAACCAAAACAAGAACTATAGTGGCTGTCAGTATGGGCTTTTCAATAACACTGTTAAACAGTTCACTCAGTTTTTTCAATCTGTTTTTTAGAAAACCCATGGATTGTATTAAAATCTGAAATCAGTGATAAGTAAGTTACACCAAAAAGCAAGTTTGTGCAATAGCATGTACTATTTTTAGTAAATCGGAAAATTATAACAAGAGATGCACTGTGAAGAAGTAAAGGGTAAGCCCCAAAAGGTCATTCGTAGTTGTTATAAAAGGCCCGGAAGCAAGCGCAGGATTGAATCCCAACTTGTTCAATATTAACGGAGTAATCGTGCCTATAAAAGAAGCAAAGATGACAACTGAAAACAGGGCAATAGAAACAATCAGGGATAAAGATCGCTCATTAAACAGAAGGTAATTGGCTCCAAAAACCAGAATGGAAAGAAAAAAACCGTTCATAATGGCTACCAAAAAAACTTTGCTAAGCCGAGGCCATAAACCCTCAACCACAAAACCGGGGTTTGCCAGGCTTTGTACAATAAGTGAGGATGATTGTATACCAACATTACCACCGGTGGCCTGAATAAGCGGAACAAAAAAAGCCAGCGCGGTTACCCGTTGTAATTCCATTTCAAACAAGCCCATAAATTTTGCGTTGATCAGGCCACCACCGATCCCAATAAGAAGCCATGGTAATCGGGCACGCGTATTACGCCAAACGCTGTCGTCTTCTTCTACATTTTCAGAGATACCTGACATGATCTGACGTTCTTCCTCTGCCTGTTCAGTAATCACATCCACAATGTCATCGATGGTGATACGGCCAACGAGTTGCCCTTGCACATTAACCACCGGAATTGACTCCAAGTCATACCTGCGCATCATGTCGGCTACTTCAGTATCTTCCAGGTAAGTGCCTACGTAAACAATGTCCTGTTCTAAAATTTCAGCCACAGTTTTGCGGGCATCGGCAATCATAATTTCTTTTAAAGAAACCCTGCCCAACAATTTGTCAAACTCATCAACCACGTAAACCGTATAGAACTTGGTAACATTTTCGGCTTGCTTGCGAATTTCCTCCACACATTGAACTACCGTCCAGTTAACACGAACCTTAATTAATTCTTTCGCCATTAAGCCGCCCGCTACATTCTCTTCGTAGCGTAACAATTCGGTAACCTGAATGCGCAACTCAATGTCTAGAATTGAAAGAACTTCTTCCCGTATTTTGATAGGCAATTCGTTCAAAATATCCGCTGCATCATCTGAATCCATCTGGTTCATGATACCAGCAATCTCATTCGACTCGTAGATCTTCAAAAAATTGGCGCGGGTATCTGAATCAAGATCGCGAACTATTTCCGCCTGCGTTCCAAGAGACAACAGGCCCATCACGTATTTGGACTCTTCAGAATTAAATTCATATAAAAGCGCAGAAATATCAGCAGCCTTTACATGCTCAAGGGCTTCAACAATAAAAGTCTGATCACGCTGATCAAGCGCTTCCTGAAAGCGGTCACGAAATTCTTTCGTCAGCTCAAATTCCAGTTGCTGCACGGCTTGTCTCGATTAATTTTGTCAGGTTGATGAAGTCTTCTACAGACAATTGCTCGGCACGTTTATCAAAGATAGCCTGGCCCACAATGCCCTCGCTCAAAGTTAAATTTTTTAAAGCGTTGCGCAAGGTCTTGCGTCTG
>JAKEEN010000064.1 GCA_022616575.1 Flammeovirgaceae bacterium | reverse complement strand
GGCAAATGCGCAAGTGGATGGTGCTGCCACTGAAAGAAATTACTGCCATACAAGAGAGACATGAAATTGTGAACCGTTTTTTTCAGGATGGTGATTTGACGCAGGCTCTTTCTTCCCATCTTAAACAAATTACAGATCTTGAGCGATTGATTTCAAAAGTAGCAGTCGGACGCGTAAACCCACGAGAGTTGATTCAATTGAAAAAATCCTTACAGCACATCGCACCGATAAGGCAATTGGTAGAGACGGACAATTGTCCGTCTCTACACAAATTGGCCCATCAATTGAACTTCTGTGAGGCATTGGTTGAGAAAATTGAAAAGGAATTAAAGGAAGATGCGCCCCTGCTTACAAACCAGGGTGGTATTATCAAAGATGGGATTGACGCGGAGTTAGACGAGCTAAGAGCCATTGCATTTTCCGGCAAGGATTACCTGTTACAGATTCAAAAACGCGAGGTAGAGCGAACCGGAATCAACTCTCTCAAAATTTCATACAACAAAGTTTTTGGCTATTACCTCGAAGTGAGTAATGCCAATAAAGAGAAAGTTCCGGCCGACTGGATTCGTAAGCAGACGCTGGTGAATGCGGAGAGATATATTACCGAAGAGTTGAAAATTTACGAAGAGAAAATATTGCATGCGGAAGACAAGCTTATTGTTATCGAACAACGCCTTTTCCAGGAGTTAGTACAACATGCTTTTGACTTCATCTTCCCTATTCAACAAAATGCACGCGTTATCGGTGTGTTGGATTGCCTCGTTTCGTTTGCACTGGTTGCAGTCGGGAATAAATACGTTTGTCCCCAAATTAATGATACTACTGTTCTTAGTATTAAGAATGGAAGACATCCGGTAATTGAGAAGCAGCTTCCTGCAGAGGAAAGCTATGTACCAAACGATATTCTCTTAGATACAGAATCCCACCAGATTTTGGTAATCACAGGCCCCAATATGGCCGGTAAATCTGCCCTGTTGCGCCAGACAGCCTTGATCGTATTGATGGCGCAGATGGGGAGTTTCGTACCGGCAGAGACCGCCAGCGTTGGCATTGTAGATAAAATTTTCACACGGGTAGGTGCAAGCGATAACCTTTCGCGCGGTGAATCCACTTTTATGGTGGAGATGACAGAGACGGCCAGTATTCTTAATAACCTGAATAACCGAAGCCTGATTTTAATGGATGAGATCGGGCGTGGCACCAGTACCTATGATGGTGTTTCCATCGCCTGGGCTATTGTTGAATACTTGCACAATCACAAAGACTTTAGACCTAAAACGCTTTTTGCCACGCACTATCACGAACTTAATCAACTGGCAGAAGATTTAGTGCGCGTTAAGAATTTTAATGTGAGTGTGAAAGAAGCTGGGGATAAAATTATTTTCATGCGCAAGTTGAAGGAAGGAGGGAGTGAGCACAGTTTTGGTATTCACGTGGCTCAAATGGCGGGCATGCCCAATAAAATTGTATTGCGCGCTAATGAAATCCTGCACTTCCTCGAAAAAGAAAAACATAAGAATGAGCCAAAGAAAAAATTTGAAATGGTCAAAGCTGTTGATCAGCTGGCTCTATTCGAAATTGATCCGCGCTACAAAGAAATTCAGGAGATGTTGAACAAGATTGATATCAATACCATTTCACCAGTAGAAGCACTTTTAAAGTTGAATGAGATTTTGAGCGTACTTAAGAAAAACTAGAATTAGTTGTTCGTTCATGGTTATTTGTATCTGTCGAACAACCAAAAACAAACAACTAACAATTTATCCTTCATCCTCTTCTTCTCCATCCGTCACTTCCTGTGGGGCTTTATCTTTTTTCACTTCATTGCCTTCTGCATCAGTATAGGTAATTACCTTGCTGGCGCCTTTGCGCAACCGCGTGCGGTAAAATACTTTCCCATCCTTTGTGGTTATCTCTTCAGAGCCCGTTACAGTAAATCCGCTAAAGCGCGAAGTCACTGCTGTCTTGATCGCTTCTGGTGTTTTGTTCGGGCCAAAATATTTTGAAGAAGAGAGGGCGGTGCCATCTTCTTTGTAACGAGCCCTGCAACGGAGTTCCTCATGGGTGTACACGGCCACAAATTTCACATAGGTTCTCTTTTGAGTAACGGCACCATATTTTTCCCAACGTACCGCAGTTGCTGAAGGAAATGCCGAACTAAATGAATTCTTAACTGCTTCAGGCACCTGCGCAGCATCAATAGCCTTTCCACCGGCAGCCAGCACTTTTGCTTTGCCTCTTACCTGGCTAAAACCAGCGAGCACAACGCTCAAAAAGAATAATGTGAAGATGATCTTTTTCATAGTTTTTAAATTATCGTGATTCGAAGTTAATGATTTTGTTTATCGGCTTTAGATGTTTTCTGTTAGCAAAAGTTTAAAATAACCCAACCAATAATAACATACTAACAGTTGTTAATGCCTGATTTGACAAAAAACGGCCTTTGAAATTTTTTAGATGATTTTCACGTTTTGCATGTATCTTTGCGCCCACTTGTATGAATACAGCTCAAGCCATAACCACGTATCAACCCATGTTGCAGGTAATAGCCTACAACCTGGTGCGTTGCAAGGCCGATGCTGAAGATATTGTACAGGAAACATTTTTGAAATGGTTGAGCCTGGGCCCTCAAAAAGTACAGAACACCAAGGCATATTTGATAAAAGCGGTAACAAACAATTGCCTTAATCACCTTCAATCATTGAAGAAAAAGAAAGAAGAGTATTTAGACTCTATTCATATTTCAGAATTCATTAACAAGGTGAAAGAAACTAATTTCAGTCATTTAGATTTTGATGTAAACCTGAAAGCTGCTTTTAAAATTCTTCATACCAAACTGGAGCCTCTTGAACGCACCGTTTTCTTGTTAAAAGAAGCGTTTGATTTTGATTACGATGCATTACAGGTTGAATTAAACAAGAAGAAAGATCACCTGCGCCAATTAGTTTGTAGGGCGAAGAAAAAATTAAGCGAGGAAACAGCAAAGATCCATGTCGATTTCCCGGATGCATCTACCCTGTTTGAAAACTTCCGCAAAGCGTTTGATAAAGGCACTCCTGCTGAGTTGATTCAAGCCTTCAAGGGTGATTCTATTGAGAACTAACTATTGATTTACTCTTGTCTGAAAACGATGAATCAGCAAGTATTAGCACCTGAAATTCGCAGAAAGCCCATTCTTAAGCAGGAGATTGCATTTGCCATTGTTCATCTTATTCCCCTCGCTGCCGTCTGGACGGGCGCTACCTTGTTTGACTGGATCGTTTGCGCGTTCTTGTACGTTTTTAGGATGTTTTGGATCACCGGTGGCTACCATCGCTACTTCGCCCACAAATCGTATAAGACTTCGCGCTGGTTTCAATTTGTAATCGCATTCATGGCGCAAACTTCTGCACAAAAAGGAGTGCTGTGGTGGGCGGCTCATCATCGACATCATCATCGGCATAGCGATACACCCCAAGATCCGCATTCAATGAAGATTTATGGATTTTGGTATTCACACGTTGGTTGGATAGTTGGACCGGATTTTAAGGAGACCGATTACAAAGTGATTGGTGACTATGCCAAATATCCTGAGTTGGTATGGCTCAATAAGCATTACCTCGTGCCCCCTGTAATGTTAGCCGTAGCGGTTACCGCCATAGGTGCCTATGTAAATGGTGGAAGCGTATTCTTAATGTTTACTTCAGCCGGACTTTCGACTTTACTTATTGGATTCTTTTTAAGTACGGTGATCTTATATCATGGCACCTTTTCTATTAACTCCATCATGCATAAATTCGGAAACCAACGCTATGAGACAGGCGATGAATCCAGGAATAGTGTTTGGCTGGCACTTTTAACGATGGGGGAGGGCTGGCATAACAATCATCATTATTATGAGACTGCTTCGCGCCAGGGTTTCTTCTGGTGGGAGATTGATATTACCTGGTATATGCTCAAAGCGATGTCTTGGGTAGGTCTTATCCACGATTTAAAGGGTGTTCCTAAACACGTTAAATTCTCTAAAAATAAGGGACATGCCGTTGAGCTTCGAAAAGAGTACGAAGCCGTCAAGAAATCGGCCTAAATTGTATAATTAACCTAAATTTTTGGGTCGAGATTGCATTTTTAGAAACCCTGACTAAATTTGCATCCCGTTTTACCACACACACCTCCCGAAACTTCGGAACACCAACCCACACACAATTTGCGGGAGTAGCTCAGTTGGTAGAGCACGACCTTGCCAAGGTCGGGGTCGCGAGTTCGAGTCTCGTTTCCCGCTCAGTTCAGTTAACCGTTATTAGTTAACAGTAAAAGTGTGAGAAATCACACTTTTTTATTTCAATCCTGTTAACTGATAACTTTGAACATTCAACCGCTGCCTCCGGCAGCACCCGCCCGGGTGGTGGAATTGGTAGACACGCAGGACTTAAAATCCTGTGGCCAGTAATGGCTGTACGGGTTCAACTCCCGTCCCGGGTACTCAGTGGGAAAACCCGACTGTCCGTTGGGTTTTCCCTTTTTAAAAATCCTGCTCAAAGCCCTTCAAAGCGAGGATTACATCGTTCTCACGGGCGGTTCGACATTCATTATTTTCGATGATGAGATTTTCAGGGAAAATTGAACCAATGAGTTTCTGCTTGTTTAGGAGACTTGCCTTTTCATAATAATAGCTGAGGTTCCGGATCAGGTTTACTCCGAAATTCAGGTACCTGGAATAGTTCGATTCCGTTCCCTCCAGTTCTTCCAGTTTGTCCTTTAGTTTTTTGATCTCAGCCTTGAATTTCGGCTTCATGAAATGAGTATCTTTTGACCGTAATTGAAATCTATGGTACGGTCCGCCTGCAACGTGGATCTCCATATTAATAACTGACGAACTCATAATGAAAAAGAAAACATCGAGCATCCACAAGATTTAACGTTTTAATCGGGTGCCTTAACCGGGTGGATTGCAATTGGCTTTCAGTTTTATCTCATTCTGGCAAACAGGGTCGTAACCGTGGTTGAGATTGTTATCAGGTTCTTTAGCTACTTCACCATCCTTACCAACAGTCTCGTTGCTCTTTGTTTTACTGTCTTGATCATTAACCGGGAATCGGGTTGGGGAAGATTCTTTTCGAATTCCAAAACGCTTGCCGCGCTTACCGTTTATATTTGTGTCGTTGGCATCATATACAATACCGTGTTAAGACAGTTGTGGGCACCTCAGGGACTGCAATTAGTTGTTGATGAATTGCTGCATTCCGTAAACCCCGGGGGTTTTATTTTGTATTGGTTTATGTTTGCCCCAAAAGATAATTTGAAATGGACAGACGCTTTTTCATGGTTGATATACCCTTTTGTCTATTTGCTGTACGTCCTGACGTTGGGAGTCTTTTTTAAGTTTTATCCATACCCGTTTATAGACGTGAACAATATTGGGTTTTATAAGGTGGCGCTGAATAGCGGAGCGATGATGATCGTTTTCATGTTAATTTCTATTTTGTTCATCTCTGTTAGCAAGGTGGCTCACAAAGGTTAAATCCACGAGGGTAGTTGCAGCCAGGGCAACAGGTGCAGCTCTACAGAGGCAGTGAACTCATTCGAAAAGGAACAAAACTGGGTGTCATTACCGGGGTATTCGGAGAGTTCTTCAGGAAGTATTTTCTCCTGTGGATGGTTTTGTTATATACCTCAGCCCAACACCACCCATAAACAAAGGAGAGACGCTTTTCGGGAACAGTAGCTCTGATGACCTTAACAGTGGCGTTATTAACAATGAGCATTCAGTAAAGGGCTCATCCTGAATCGATTTTTTTGATTCGCTGTCATATAAAATGGCCTGATGGCCGACAAATAAAAAAGGGCATGACCCATATCGTTATTGTAACTTGTATCCATGCAGGCAACATCATACTGGAAAGACCAACTTGAGTCACTTCACCATGAGAGCTACATGTGGTGTCTAAGCTGCTGCAATTATGATAAAGATATGGCTAAGGATGTTCTGCAAGATGTATATCTGAAAATATATGAAGACCGTGCCTCTTTTAAAGAAAAATCAAGCCTGAAAACATGGCTCTTTTCGGTCATAAAATACACCAGCATTGATCATATGAGGAAGCAACCAAAGCATATTGAGAAGTTAAGCGTATCCCACTCTCAAATTCCAGAAAGTGAAATAGAGGATAATGAAAAAGAAAATGCGTTTACGAAAATTCTGGAGTTCCTTTCTGCCCAACAGCGTGAAGTGCTTACACTCGCCTTCTACCACGGTCTTACACTGGAAGAAATAGCCCCACTTCTAAAAATATCGATTGGTTCAGTACGTACTCACTACGAAAGAGGAAAGGAGAACTTTAAAAAGCTTTTATTAAAGTATAACCTTCATACCGAAATATTATGAATGTTGAAGACAAAAAACTAAAAGAAATTTTCAAGCGAGGAATGGATGGACTCAATGAAGGCACACCGGATTTCCGGAGCATGATGGAAAAGGTAGTGGAAGGGCCCGGTAGAAGAAATTGGTTCTCATTAAAGATTGCAGCAAGCGTAATCCTCCTCCTTGCAACAGGTGTCTTTCTTATTGTAAGGAATAAGGGTACCAACTCAGAGAATTATTCGCTTACCGAGTGGAATGAGCCGACCAGAGAATTGATGACTTTCTCATCGTCCAGTTCGACAATTAGCACCTGGTCATCGCCAACAGATTTTTTACTATCCAACGATATTCAACAAATCAAAAACTAAAACTATGAACACGATCAAGAAGAATATGAAGGCCCTGCTCGCAGTGGTTTTGTTTATTGCAATTTCACTTAGTGGTCTTGCACAGGAAAATCCTGGCAAAGACCCCATGCAGGAATTCTTTTTCCCTCCTGAATTAGTCATGCGCTATCAAAACGAGATTCAGCTAAAGAAAGAGCAGAAGGAAACGATTATTTCAACGATGGAAGAGGCGCAAAAAAATTTC
>JAKEEN010000063.1 GCA_022616575.1 Flammeovirgaceae bacterium | reverse complement strand
TCGTGCATTTGATGAAATACCTCATCAACTTTTCGGGCATCTTTTTTTTTGAGTCCCAGAAGGAATTTTTTGTTCTCAACAGCTTTGCGTTTCGATCGCTCACGAAATTCTTCGAGGTCAATGTTCATATGTCAAAAGTAGGTATTTGGCTAAAAACTCAAATACCAACTAATTTGAGTATCTTTGCGCATCACTCCTCCAAATTCCCGTAAAAAAAGCGCTTTCTGCGCTACGATGAGCCAAGAGGCGTCTAATTAAAAGTTACACGGGCTTCCGTGCAGAACAACAACAAAATACATGTCATTCGAAAAATTAAACCTCATCGAGCCCATTAGCCGTGCTCTGAAAACTGAAGGCTATACCACACCGACACCGATTCAAGAACAAGCGATTCCAATTTTATTAGAGCGCAAAGATCTGCTTGGCTGCGCACAAACCGGAACAGGAAAAACAGCAGCTTTTGCCATTCCTATGTTGCAATTACTCCATCAAGATGAACTTTATGTAAAGGGCCCGCAAGGTATTAAAGCGTTGATCCTGACCCCCACACGCGAATTAGCAATTCAAATCGGAGAAAGTTTTACCGCTTATGGCAAACATCTTCGTCTCAGGCACACTGTTATTTTTGGAGGAGTATCTCAACATGCTCAAACCAAAGCTTTGAGGTCAGGGGTTGATATTTTGATCGCTACCCCGGGTCGTTTGCTCGATCTGATCAATCAGCGTTTTGTAAAACTCGATCATCTTAAAATGCTTGTGTTAGACGAAGCAGACCGGATGCTTGACATGGGTTTTATCCACGATGTAAAGAAAATTATTGCACGCGTTCCCATTAAACGACAGACTATTTTCTTCTCGGCAACCATGCCGGCTGAAATTTCTAAATTAGCTGACACTATTCTAACCAATCCTAAACGCGTTGAAGTAACCCCTGTTTCTTCGACAGCAGACACCATTCAGCAGGCCATTTACTTTGTAGAGAAGTCTAACAAACGGAAATTACTGCATCATATCCTTCAAGATAAATCCATTGCAACCGCTTTGGTTTTTGCACGCACAAAGCATGGAGCTGACCGGGTGGCAAAAGATTTAAACAACGCAGGTATTAGAGCGGAGGCTATTCATGGCAATAAATCTCAAAATGCAAGACAACAGGCGTTGAGTAATTTTAAAGTTCAAAAAACACGTGTATTAGTAGCTACTGATATTGCTGCCCGTGGGATTGATGTCGATAACTTGTCTCACGTTATTAATTATGATCTGCCCAACATTCCGGAAACGTATGTGCATCGTATTGGCCGGACAGGTAGAGCGGGTGCCAATGGTATATCCCTTTCGTTTTGTGATGGCGATGAAGAAACAGATTTTCTCAAAGACATTCAGAAGCTGATTGCTAAAAACATTCCAGTGGTGGAAGATCATCCTTACCCATTAACTCATGTAAAGAGTCGGGTATCACCTCCCTTACGTCAACCTTCACACCAAAAACGAAATAATTCAAACTCTTCACAAAAGAGAAACAATTCCTTTCGAAATACGGGGCGATCATCAAGGAGCAGCGGGAACAGTTGGGGAAGTGAACGAAGGGAGAGTAATTACTAATTTTCAAATCAATGGCCTGCATCGCAGGTCATTTTTATTTACCGGTAACAAATTTCCTTATACGGACAATAGCGGCACGTTTCAACAATGGGTGTCTGATGAAAGCTTTCCGCAGGATTAAAAATCTCTTCTATAAGTTTACCAAGACGTTCTTTAAATTCAGGAAGAAGAGGCAACACATCCAACAGCGGCTGCTGATTCATTTCCAGTCCAAATTCAGAATCATCAAATAAGTTTAAGCGATTCAATAATCCCGGCCTCAACTGAATTTCATTGGCATGTGTTGTATTGTTCTTATATAATAAGGAATACAGAAGTATCTGAAAGGCAGCTTTGTTCCGTTTTTCACTCGGAACAAAGAGGGATTCAATACTATCAAAATCAAGTCTGTCTTTCCCGGTCTTATAATCAATGATTCTGATAAGATTATCTTTTCTATCAACGCGATCAATATTTCCTCCAATCAAAGCAAAACCGGGCGGTTGATTTATCTTCATACTGTATAACATCCCACTATGTTCAACCCCTTCAATAAAAAAAGGGGTATACGTTTTATCCTTCTCCAGAATGTTGATGGCAAATTTCTTTACCACTTCTTTCACAATCACCTGCTGCCCTTCAAATACAACTTTTTTATCTCTCTCAAGTTTATACTGTTCTATAAATACTAATTCAATTAATTGATCAACAACTTTTTCAAGCTGTTCAAAATCGCTTTTTTCTACCAATACGCTTTTCTTCCTTTCTTGCAACTGTTTGTAAAAGTGTTCCATTACTTTGTGAAGGAAATTCCCCATAACGCGGGCATTAATATCTTCTTCCACTTCCCGGGGTTCTTTGATTCCGGCTACTTGACTAAAATAAAATTTCAGTCTGCAATCAATATACATATTGAGTGCCGAGGGCGAAATTCCTTTGAAAGACCTACCCATTCTTTCGTTGAGTTGGGCCAGCGCGTCCAGCACGGATTGATCTTTTGAAATCGTAATGGGATTAATGGCAAGCGGCTGTATAGGATTGTGAAGAATATTCCGATCTACCGTTAGTCCGCTTTCAAAAATAAGCTGCTGCAGATAGCGGCTCATCTCTCCCTGGCCAAGCACATCGGTTTCAGAATTATAAAATAGAAAAATATTTTCCGCCCGCTGCAACACGCGATAAAAAAGATATGCATAGATGGCATCCTGATGCTCGGGTGTTGGCAATTGATAAGCCTTGCGTATGTTATACGGAATGTATGAACCTTTACTTCCGCTCGAAGGGAGTGAGCCTTCATTGAGTGATAAGAGAAAGACATTCTTAAAATCAAGATTACGCGTTTCCAGTACACCCATTACCTGCAAGCCTCTCAATGGCTCACCCGTGAATGGAATTTTCTGCGCTTTTAAAAGTTGACGGAATAGTTTTAAAAACGCCTTCAAACTGCTATACTCCGCTCCCAACACATCTTCTATGCGGTTGAGAAACTTTAGAAAATAAGTAGCATATTCTTTATCAAGCGGATCAATATTCTCCGTAGATCCAATTAGCTGAATGATTTGCCTGATGTAGGTAAGGACATTATCTTCCTGAACTTCATAGAAAATCTCTTTGTGAAGAATATGTTCCATTCGTAACATACTACCCATTACAAACACAATATTTTCTTTTTGGATGTGCTTTCTCTTTTCGTTAGCCAAACGCGGGTCTGCAGCCACTACATAGGGATGGCCCAATAAAGCAAGAACATGTTTATGATTATAGAAATCACCTTTGTGATGTGTTTGTAATTCAATCAATAATTCAATCAAGTTAAACATAGGTGTGTTGCTCAGCGGAAAACCCATAGTAACATTGAGTTTATCCACGCTGGAAGAAATTCCATGAAGAACAGGCAGCATCAGTTTTTCATCCGGAAGAACAATTAATGTTTCTTCGGGATTGATTCCTTTATCCAGCTCCTCCCTGAGCAGTTGGCTCATTACTTTTGCCTGGCCGACTGGCTGAGCAGCGCCAATAACACTAACTGTTTTTCTGTTCTTGAAATTAGAAGGCGAATCTGAAAAGGTTTTTCCTAAAATCGAATGATTTTGATACTCTCTGAAAAACTCACCTGCTTCCTGATTTATGTTATTGAGGTAGTACGCGTCTAAATCCCAATGGATGACAGCCTCATTGTTGCTAACAGCACTGGAAAGGATTTTTTCCTCCGATTTTGTTAGTGCATTAAATCCTACAAACCAAATGCTTCCATTTTTATACCCTAAATCAAGTAATTTAATTTCACCATTGTCAAATTTCTCCGCGACTATTCGATGTACCAATCCTTCATACGCAAGGTTCTCTTCCAATAATTGGTTTCTGAATAATTGGTAAACCTCAGGCAGACGTTGCCAAACGTTTAGGAATTTTTGCTTGAATTCTTTGGTATGATCGAAATTGTCCCAAAAACTTTTTAAATACTCAATTTGCTCTGGTGTTAAAAAGTCAAATCGTGAGTCCAGCTCTTTTTGTTTACTTAGATCGGTAAATAACAATTTGGCATTCACCATGTACTTGTCTACCTCATCAAAATCACGAAGCAACATTTCGCCCCAGAAGTAGAATTGATCAAAAGGTTCGGCCCCGATCAGGTCAGGTTTACCGAGGGCCTGATAGTACGATTTGTATAAACGATAAATCAGCTCAAGTTTATCAGGAACTTTTAAAGTCGAGAATCTTCCAATAAACTCTTCAATAGTAATCAGGGTCGGAGAGAAGACAGGCCTATCAAGCAACTTCGCAAAATACTTTCTGAAATAAAAAGCCGCTCTTCGGTTAGGAAATACCAAGGTGAATTGATCAGGATGTTTTTCCTGATACAGTTTTTCTGCGAGTTCCTGTAGAAAAGCCTTCATC
>JAKEEN010000303.1 GCA_022616575.1 Flammeovirgaceae bacterium | reverse complement strand
GTCCTGATAACTGGCAGCCGGACCATGTGGCAAAGTGAATATAGAACCTGTTAGGCCCTTAAAACCTAACAGGTTACTATGTTAAGACACCAGGTCTACACTCCGTTTAATAAAGTTGGTGAGGTCTGCGCCCGTCAATAAATTTTGCGAAAGCAAGCCAAGATCGAAGGCCTGCTTGGCAAGTTTCGTTTTTTGTTCTTCGTTTTCTGAATTCAGAATCTTCTGGATGATGTTGTGATTTCCATTAACAGCAACATTATAATTATCCGGCATGCTACCCATAAAAGCATATCCTCCGCCACCCATTTTCGCCATGTCTTTCATTCTGCGCATAAATTCACTCATGGTAATGACCACAGGCAGATCTTCAGGTGACATGGACTCTACAACCACATTCATGTTCTTGTTATTAATGGCTGTTTCAAAAATAGCTTTCACTTTATCCTGATCTTCTTTGCTCAACACACTTTCTAATTTCTCATCTTTATCAATGAGTTTATCAGCCGTTTCGCTATCCACCCGCTTGATGTGTGTTTTCTCCAACTTTTGCTCAAGCGTATTGATGAAGTGATTATCCAGAATGCCATCCAATAGCAAAACATCATAGGCTTTATTTTTAGCACCTTGGATAAAGCTATCTTGTTTGCCCTTATCAGAAGCATACAAATAAATCAGTTGCTGGTCTTTATCCGTTTGGTTGGGTTTTACTTTCTCTTTGTATTCTTCGAAAGTAAAGTACTGCCCATCGATGTTTTTGAATAAGGAAAAGTCTTTGGCGCGATCGTAGAATTTTTCATCACTGATAATTCCGTACTTGACAAAAATGTTAATGTCATCCCATTTCTTCTCGAAGTCGGCACGATCTTTCTTAAACATGTCCTGAAGCTTATCGGCTACCTTCTTGGTAATGTGCTGACTGATCTTCTTCACATTACTATCGCTTTGTAAATAACTTCTTGAAACATTCAGCGGAATATCCGGTGAGTCCAACACCCCATGAAGCAGCATCAAAAAATCCGGAACAACATCTTTTACTTCATCGGTAATGAATACCTGGCGTGAATAGAGTTGAATCTTATTTTTTTGAATTTCAAAATCATTCTTCACTTTCGGGAAATACAAAATTCCCGTCAGGTTAAACGGATAGTCTACGTTGAGGTGAATCCAAAACAGTGGATCTTCAGAAAATGGATAAAGCTCTTTATAGAACTTCAGGTAATCTTCATCCTTCAACTCATTGGGCGATTTCGCCCACAACGGTTGTATGTTGTTGATGATCCGGTCTTTAGTAACTGACTTGTATTTTTTCTTTCCGTCTTTATCCTCACCGTCTTCGACACTTTCTTCTTCAGTACCAAATTTGATTTCAACCGGAAGAAATTTGCAATACTTCTCCAGTATGCCTTTCAGCCTCCATTCATCCAGAAATTCTTCTGAATCAGTGTTGATATGAAGTATTACATCCGTACCACGAGTTTCTTTCTTTGCGGAAGTAAGTTCAAATTCTGTGGAACCATCGCATTCCCATTTAGCCGCATCGGCACCTTCTTTGTATGATTTAGAAATCACTTCAACCTTATCGGCTACCATAAAAGCTGAGTAAAACCCCAATCCAAACTTTCCGATAATGTCTTTACCGTCCAGTTTATCTTTAAATTTTTCAACAAACTCAGAAGCTCCCGAGAAGGCAATTTGGTTAATGTATTTCTTGATCTCATCGGCCGTCATGCCAATACCCTTATCGCTAATGGTAATAGTCTTCTTCTTTTTATCGAAGCTGACCTCAATTTTTAAATCACCCAGTTCTCCATTGAACTCACCCAGTGACGAAAGCTTTTTGATCTTCTGGGTCGCATCCACTGCATTTGAAACCAATTCGCGAAGAAAAATCTCGTGATCGGAGTAGAGAAATTTCTTAATGATGGGGAAGATATTCTCGGTGTGGATCGAGATAGAACCTTTTTCTGCCACTTCTGCCATAGTATGTAAGTTGATTAGTCGATTTTTAAGCTTCAAGGGAATTTCAAATGCCGTTCCAAATAGTGAAAAATGTCAGGTTGGCAGTAATTATCAATTAGCCTATCTTATGGCTCATTAAATCCACCTGACCAATGAACATCTACCTTGCTGAATTTATCGGTACCATGCTGCTCATCTTTTTGGGTGATGGCGTGGTAGCCGGGGTTATTTTAAAAGGTACAAAATCTGAGAATGCCGGATGGTTTACCATTGTTATTGGCTGGGGACTGGCCGTTGCTCTTGCTATTTATGCTGTTGGCAATATAAGTGGTGCACATATCAATCCTGCGGTCACCTTGGCTCTTGCCTTCAATGGAAGTTTTCCCTGGGAACATGTTCCCGGATATTGCCTTGCACAAATGGGTGGCGCTTTTACAGGAGGCGTATTGGTTTACCTGCATTACCTGCCGCATTGGAGTCGCACAAATGACTCATCCATAAAGCTTGCTGTGTTTTGCAATTCTCCGGCTGTGAGGGCAACCATTCCCAATTTCATCAGTGAAGTGCTTGCCACCGCGGTTTTGGTGCTATCTATTTTATTCATCGGTGCAAATGAATTTGCTAAAGGCTTAAATCCTCTGATTATTGGTCTGCTGGTCGCTTCTATCGGCTTAAGCCTGGGCGGAACTACAGGTTTTGCCATTAACCCGGCACGCGATTTAGGTCCGCGCATTGCACATTTTATTTTACCAATTCCAGGCAAGAGAGATTCTGATTGGGGATATAGCTGGATTCCCGTTATAGGACCGATGGTGGGAGGGTTGCTGGGAGCGTGGTTATACACTGCTCTGTTTTGAAATAAATTATTGCATTGTAGAGACGCATAATTATGCGTCTCTACAATGCCGAATATAAACACATGAAATACATCATCGCACTCGACCAGGGAACAACCAGTTCACGTGCCATTGCCTTCAATGATCAGGGTGAAATTCATGGCATAGCACAACAAGAATTCACACAAATTTTTCCGCAATCGGGCTGGGTTGAACATGACGCAAATGAAATTCTTACTTCACAACTTACTGTTCTCCGGCAGGTTATTCAGGAAAAAAATATTAACCCATCAGAAATAGCAGCTATTGGCATCACCAATCAACGGGAAACCACCGTAGTGTGGGATCGAAAAACAGGAACACCGATTTACCATGCCATTGTATGGCAAGACAAACGCACTGCTTCTATCTGTGAAAGTTTAAAGGCAAAAGGTTTAGAAAATTACGTTCGCAAAAATACGGGCCTGGTTATCGACTCGTATTTTTCAGCAACAAAAATTAAATGGATACTGGACCAGGTTCCCAACGCGCGGGAAAAAGCCAACAAAGGCGAGCTTGCTTTCGGCACGATCGATTCATGGTTAATTTGGAACTTAACGGAAGGAAAAACTCATGCCACTGATTACAGCAATGCGTCCCGCACCCTGCTTTACAATATTCGCTCCCTTCAGTGGGATAAAAAACTTTTACAAGAACTTACTATTCCCGAAAATATTTTACCGGAAGTAAAACCATCAGCCTCCGATTTTGGAATATGGAATTTCAATGGAACAAAAATCCCCATTGCCGGAGTGGCAGGCGATCAGCAAGCAGCTCTTTTCGGTCAGGCATGTTTTGAGCCTGGCATGGCAAAAAATACGTATGGCACAGGTTGCTTCATGCTGATGAATACTGGCTCTACTATTCAACAATCAAAAAGCGGATTGATCACCACCATTGCCTGGGGCATTGATAATAAAGTCGAGTATGCTCTTGAGGGAAGTGTGTTTATAGCAGGAGCTGCCGTGCAATGGTTGCGAGACAGTTTACACATGATTGATCAATCGAAGGACTCAGAATATTTTGCGGCTAAAGCGCTCGGCTCAAACGAAGTTTATTTTGTTCCTGCTTTCGCAGGATTAGGTGCCCCGTATTGGGACATGTATGCACGCGGTGCCATTTTTGGATTAACCCGAGATACCGGCAAAGATCATATTATCAAATCAACACTCGACTCGCTTGCCTATCAAACCAAAGATATACTCAATGCAATGCAAGACGATGCCGGCATTGCACTTGAAAGTTTGAAGGTGGATGGAGGTGCCTGCGCCAATAATATTCTGATGCAGTTTCAGTCAGATATTTTAAATGTAGTGGTGGAGCGACCTGAAGTTATTGAGTCCACCGCGTTGGGAGCGGCATACCTGGCAGCTATTCAAATCGGGATGTGGAAAAAATCAGACATCATCAAAAAGAGAAAAGTGCAAATGCGATTTACACCCGCAATGGATGAACCCACGCGAACTAAGCTTTATCAAGGTTGGCTGAAAGCAGTAGAACGGACCAAACACTGGAAGGAAGGTTTATGAGTCAGTTCTCATTCTATTACCGCAAAGAAATCATTGAGAAATTAAAATCAGATCAGTTCGATGTATTGATCATCGGAGGTGGAATTACCGGAGCGGGCATAGCCCTGGATGCTGCTTCCCGCGGATTGAAAACTGCGCTTGTAGAGAAAAACGATTTTGCTTCGGGCACCAGCAGCCGCTCAACAAAACTTATTCACGGTGGACTTCGATACCTGAAGCAATTTGAATTCGGCTTGGTAAAAGAAGTTGGCAGTGAAAGGGCAATCGTTCACAACCTGGCACCCCATCTTGTAATCCCCGAAAAAATGCTTTTACCTCTTTATGAGAAAAGAGTGTTTGGATATCTGCTTACATCATTCGGCTTAAAAATTTATGATTGGCTAGCCGGGGTTTCATGGCGAGACCAGCGAAGGATGCTTACCCGATCAAGAACACTGAAGCGAGAACCTTTACTAAGGAAAGATGATATCAAAGGAGGAGCGCTTTATGCTGAATATCGAACTGATGATGCAAGACTCACCATTGAAATTGCTAAAACGGCAGCGGCAAATGGAGCCACACTATTGAACTATTTAGCGGTAACAGAATTTATTTATAAAGACAATAAGGTAACCGGTGTCATTGTCAATGATGCAATCACTCATGAAACTTTCTCAATCAAATCAAATGCTGTTATCAATGCTGCCGGTCCCTGGGTTGATGAACTTCGTGAGGTTAATAGGTCCAAAGTAGGAAAGCGACTTCATCTCACAAAAGGTGTTCATATTGTTTTTCCGCTTGAAAAAGTACCCATCAAGCAAGCCATTTATTTTGATGTGGAAGACGGCAGAATGATTTTTGCTATACCGCGTGGCCGAACTACTTATGTCGGAACAACAGACACAACTTATCATGAGAGCAAGGAAGAAGTTTTTGCCTCAAAAGAAGACGTAGAATATTTGACCAAAGCTGTCAACTATACTTTCCCGTCTGTTAACCTGCAAATCGGTGACGTTGAATCAAGTTGGGCGGGGTTAAGACCTCTGATTCATGAGGACGGCAAGTCTGCTTCAGAGTTATCGAGAAAAGACGAAATCTTTGTTTCAAAAACGGGTTTAATTTCTATAGCCGGAGGTAAACTTACCGGGTACCGAAAAATGGCTGAGCGCGTGTTGGATCTCGTTGTTGAAAACTATTTTGCTAAAAAGAATTTCAAAAAGTGTTTCACCGATAAAATTAAATTAACGGGTGCTGATTTTAAGAAGTACAAAGATGTGGAAGTGTACGAGATCGAAATTGCAAAGCAACTAGAAGGTCAAAATCTCGATCCGACTAAAGCATCCTACCTGGTTTCACTCTACGGCAGACAGACAAGCGCTATTCTTGAAAAAACAAGGGAGCCGACAACGGATGCCCCTTCCTTGCGACTTTTAAAAGCAGAGTGCTCTTTCTGTATTGAAAATGAAATGGTAGTAACACTCGAAGATTTCTTTGTGCGAAGAACGGGGCAATTGTTCTTTGATATTAAAATTGTGAATCGCTACAAAAGTGAAATAGCAAATCTTTTTAAATCTAATTTAAGTTGGGACAGTGAGAGGCTTGATTCTGAATTAAACTCCCTAAATAAACTTATTTTTCGAAGTGCTCAATTTGATTAATTACCTCAACCGATCTGAATCGCGTACCATTCGTTCATCTTTTCGTATAAACCAATTAGCCATTGAATTGCACACCACCGCACCAATTGGCAGCCACAACCCCAAACCGTATTGACCCCCCTGATGAGACTGCGCGAGTTGACTCGCGAAATAAACGGCAGGTCCTGCCACTCCTAACAAGAAAAGTGAGTTGAGTGCTCCTAATTTCAATTGAAGAATTCTGTTTTTGAAATTGCGAATGCTGAAAAAAGCCATGGTGGCTGAGGCCACAGCAAAAATGGCCGTGATCGAATAAGGAAAGTACTGAGTTACCCGCTCTCCATTTGTTTTTTCGGTATAGTGAAGGGCATATAATTCATGCGCATTTTCTGTACCTCCATTAAATACCCAAATAGGTAAAAGAATGGTCGCTACATTGAAAACAATTACAAAAACAAGAAATACGGTTTGAATCCTTTGCCACATATCAGTGTTACTTTAACTTGCCGGCAAAAATAAAATTAATTCGTTGATTTGTTGATGCGTTAATCGTTGATTTTAAATATCCATGAACATACCAAACACTTATCAACAAAAAAATCAACACATCACCGAATCAGCACATCACCGAATCAGTTATGAAAACAGCATATATCGTTGACATTCTTCGAACACCCGTAGGAAAATATGCCGGAATGTTAACCTCGGTCAGACCCGATGACATGGCCGCGCATGTTATTAAAGAATTGCTCAAACGCAATCCTTCGATCGACCCTAAATTGATTGAAGATGTTGTGTTTGGTGCAGCTAACCAGGCTGGTGAAGACAATCGAAATGTGGCCCGGATGGCTTTGTTGCTTGC
>JAKEEN010000062.1 GCA_022616575.1 Flammeovirgaceae bacterium | reverse complement strand
TGCTGTCAAGCATTTCAATTCGAAGACATGGCTGAGGAATTTACAGTGAAGAATACCGGGATGGACGACCTCGATCTGATCTTTGGCTTATTTGAGCAATCTATAATTTACCAGGAGAAAAAAGGATACCCGGTTTGGAGAAACTATGACCGCCATGCCATCATTAAAGACATTGAAAATAAAAATCAATACAAAGTAGTCATCGGCTCGAAGACCGCTATTGTCTTTAGCGTCTGCTATACTGACAAAATTATTTGGCGGGATATGGACAAAGGAGAATCCATGTATCTTCATCGCATCGTTGTAAATCCGGAACTCAAAGGACAAAAACTATGTGGTAAAATACTTGATTGGGCTAAAGGGCATTGCAAACAAAAAGGCCTGAACACAATCAGGATGGACACCTGGGCCGCCAACCCGACCATCATAGAATATTACCTGACTTTTGGTTTTACCATCATTGAGAACTACACCACACCTGACAGTAGCGAGTTACCTGTGCATAACAGAAATTTAGCCTTAACACTTTTGGAATATAAAATTTCCTTTTGAGGTGAACAGATTATTTGATTGTGTAGTGCAACCGGGCATATGAAACTTCCTGATCGATCAACTCTCCCGCTGCGTTCTTGCGCTTCATGCTCAGTAAATTTATTTCAAGAACATCGCTAGTCCTTGCCAGGGACGTTAGCTTTTTAAACTCGGAAGATGAAAGTGTCGAACCTGCAACAGAAGATTTAAAGATCACCTTATCGCTACGCTTTACCACCAACTCCCAACGCTCAATGCTGTACTGCGCATCTTTCGGAACTATTTCCTCAAACGATGCATCTGAAACCGGCTTGAGCACCATGCCTGTTGTGGGCATAGAACCAGATGCTGTTTCCTGGTACGAGTAAAACGACTTGCCATCCACGATCACTTCAAATACCGGACGTGGTGGTTGCACGGCATAGAGCAAAGAGCGGGTAACCGGGTGATCTTTTCTCCTTATTTCTATGACTACCACCGAAGAATCAGGCATGATGGCGATGCGGTTGTTGTCGAGGTTTTCGATGAGTCTTCCACCCTTCAGAGAAATCGAACTTTCCGCAGGCGCATAGTTTGAAAAGATATAATCGAGTGACATATCATTCCGGCACTTTGCATACACTTTGATCGAATCTTTTTGTTGTGCCCAAAGTCCGGATGAACTTGCAAGCGCAATGAAAAGAAGTGTTATGAATCGGTTCATGCTTCAAGTTACAAAATAGCTTGTTGTTAGTTAGGCCTCACCCCATCAAAATACCCTGCAATTTGAAAGGCCGTACTACCCCTCTCGCGTGGAGAGGGGTCATTAAAATTTTCACCTGCAATCAAACCAAAATATGGAGCAGTAAAGAATTCTTTATAGACATCAGTTGCTCGGAATTCTGACTTCTGTATTCTTTTGAATTCATTCATACTTCAACGTCTCAGCCGGATTCACTAAAGCTGCTTTGATAGCATGATAACTTACGGTGACAAGGGCAACCAGCAATCCTACCACTACGGCTACTACAAACAACTCCCACCCCATCGTAATCTTAAATTTGAAATCTGCCAGCCACTTATTCATTACATACCATGAGAATGGAATGGCAATAACATACGCTACCAACGATAACCATAGGTACTGTTTATTCAACAACATGAAAATAGTCTGCAACTCGGCCCCCATCACCTTGCGAATGCCAATCTCTTTGGTGCGGTTAATGGTATTGATGCCGGCTAACCCAAAGAGACCGAGGCATGAAATCATAACGGCAAAACCTGTGGCCAATCCCATAATGCTCATCCAGCGTTTATATGAGTCGTACTGTTTGGCAACATCCTCATCCATAAAAGTATAATCAAAAGGAAGGTTGGGATTCAATTCTTTCCAAATAGATTTTACTTTTTCAAGTCCGGCATTGAGATCGGGAGAGGATATTTTCACCAGCATGGTAGTTAAATAGCCAACATGCTGTTTATCCATCGATAAAAACATGGGCTCAAAGCCTTGCTCAAGGGAAAGAAAATGATAGTCTTTCACAACACCTATTACTTTGTCACCCAGTCCAACGGAGTCTTCGCGCCAGTTGAGGCATTCGTTGAGCGGATCCGTCCACTTCATGTCGCGAACCAGCGCTTCATTTACAATCACTGCATTGCTATCAGCCGGCATGGAGGCGTCAAAGTTTCTTCCTTGTAGAAGTTCAATGCCGAGTGTGGGAATATAGAATGGATCTGCTGCATATACATATGCTGATTTTTGTTCTTCTTTGATCTTATAACCGTACCGTGAGTATCCCTGGTTAAAGGATGAACTTGTGCCTGTTACTGAAACGATCAATGATTCTTGTTGGGCACGTTCGCGGAATCGCTGCACCGTTTTATTGGCTTCTTCATTCCAACCTGTTTGTGTGGGTATCACGAGCACCTGGTCTTTGTTGAACCCAAGGTCTTTGGTAGTTACATATTGCATTTGCCTGAACATGATGATTGAACTCACAATCAAAAAAGCTGATAATGCAAATTGCAACACGACCAGCGGCTTGGTGAACCCTGCCTGAAGTTTTGAAGTAAAGCGGCCTTTCAATACGAGTGCCGGTTTGAAGTGCGAGAGAAATAATGAAGGATAGCTGCCTGCTAATAATCCAACAATAAGCGCAAGCACAAAACTGACTCCCGCTACCTGTAGCATGCCTGACCAAGTGAGTTGGATGCTTTTATTGGTAAACTCATTAAAAGCCGGCAAAAATAAAGCTACAAGGCCAAGCCCAATGAACATGGAAAGAAAAGCGAGCATGAGGGACTCAAATCCAAATTGATAGATTAATTGATTACGCTGTGCGCCCACAACTTTGCGGATGCCTACCTCGGTTCTGCGCGAAGCAGAGGTGGTGAGCGAGAGTGAAATGTAATTGATACAGGCGATCAATAAAATCAAAACGGCAATGCCTCCGAGTATCAACGAGTACTGCGGGTCGCTGACCTTATCCCAGCTGATTTCATTTTTCAAATGCCAATCCGGGAGTTGAGTAAATTCATATTCCAGCATTTTTGCATCTGCCGGAATGGGTACCATGGATTCTTCGCGCCACTTTTTCAGCCGGTCGCCAACATATTTTTCTGTCAGCTTATCAAGGTTTGCTTTAAAAGTAGTCAGGTCAGTGCCGGGTGCTAGTTGCGCAAATGTGGGTGTGTTAAAATTTCCCCATTGTGACATGTTCCGTTCGTAATTCCATCGGTTCTCCTGTGGTATGAGAATCGAATAACTCAGGCTTGAATTGGCCGGAGCAGGTTCAATGATTCCCGCTACGATATAGTCTTTCTCTCCTTCGGCATCGATCTTAACGATCTTACCGATTGGGTCTTCCGTACCAAAATATTTTTCAGCAATAGCCGGAGTCAGTACAATTTCCTGCTTATTCTTAAAGAGCTTATCCCGATTTCCTTTCAACAATTGAAAAGAGAACATGGCAAAAAAATCACCATCAACAAACGTTATGTTTTCAGTAAAAACTTTATCATCATAACGAAAAATGCCGGTGCCTCCCGAATTATATCGGGTAGCCCTGACCACTTCCGGCAATTCATCTAACAAAGCCTGGCGGAAACCCACTTGTATCCAGGCTGACTTACGATAGGGGTTGTCGGAATCATGTTGCCAGATGTCGAAGCTTTTCTCTTCGATGCGATAGATATTTTGTTTGTTGGTATGGAATTGATCAAAACTCCCTTCGTCAACAATAAAAAGGTAAATCAATACGCAAAAAGAAATACCAATACTTAAACCAAAAGCGTTGATAAACGAGTAGAACTTTCGCTTCGCCATATTTCGTGCCGCTACTTTCCAATAATTCCCTACCATAATTGTGCTGATTAATTGAATTGAAATTCTGTTTCGTAAGATGATATCAAGCCTGAAAAAGTTGAGCACGTTCCAAACAAACTTTCGCTTTGCTTTTTTGATTCCATGGATTTCAATGTCTCTTTCAAATCGTTCCATCAAATCTCCTTCAATGCCTTCGTGCAATTCAGGCGGACAAAACCACGCAAGAAAGCGGAGTGCAACTAACGGTGGGTTTTGCTCTTTCATGTTAATTCATGTTTGCCGGTCAGTATCAAGATTCCAGTATCAAGCATCCAGGATCAGTATCCAGTATCTACCCTCATTCATCTTTCAGTACTTCTGCCGGATTTAAGGTAGCTGCACGAAGGGATAAATATCCGACACAAAGTATAGCTAACATTAATTCTGCAACTCCTGCTGCCACAAACACACCCGGACTAATGTCGATCCGGTAAGCAAAAGAGTTGAGCCATTTCTGAAGAAACCACCATGCCAACGGTGTTGCCAACAGAACGGAAATAAAAATCAATTTGATGTATTGACTGTTCATCATCGCCACAATGCGTGTAGTTGATGCGCCAAATACTTTTCGGATTCCAATTTCTTTCTTGCGGATTTCAGCTGAGTAGGCCACCAGCCCTATCAAACCAATCACTCCGATAACGATGGATAGGCCGGTGAATATTGAAAAGAGAGAACCGAGACGTTGTTCCTGCTCGTATTGCATCTTCAGCTCCTGATCATAGAATGAATACGAGAATGGTGTATCCTGAGCCAGTTGATACCACTCTTTCTCAATCATAGCGAGAAGTTCTTTCGGCTCCTGCATTGAATACCGGATTAAAATGGTGCGATCATCGCCCCACATGGAAGACCTCACATTGAAGAACATCATCGGTGCAATATTTTGTCTTAATGACTGAAAGTGAAAGTCATTGGTCACACCTATAATTTCCTGCGGGCCAATTTCATCTCCCAAATAAACAATGTATTGGCCTAAAGCTTGTTCGTTAGTCCAGCCAAACTGACGGGCCGTTGTCTCGGTGATGATGACAGCATTTTTATCTGATGGCCTGTTTTCCTCAAATGCCCTGCCGGCTGCCAGTTGGATACCCGTAGTTGCAAAAAAATGATCATCTACCTTGTACTGAGAGATGGATACTTTTTTATCATCTCCTTGTCGCATAAAAATATCTTCGAAGCTGAAACGAATATCCATGCTGGTGGATGCGCTGCTCACGCCAGGGTATTGAGATACTTCTTGCCGGAACGATTCTAACTGATTGCCCAACTTATCTGCATAATTAATAACAAGAAGATTTTCTTTATCGAAGCCCAGGTTCTTTGTTTGAAAATATTGCAGTTGTTGAAACACAATAATGGTAGCCGCCATTAAGGCAATAGAGATGGTAAACTGAAATACAACTAAACTATTACGCAAACCAGAAGAGCGAAAACCACTCGCAATTTTGCCTTTCAATACCTGTGAAACGTTAAATGAAGTGAGATAAAAAGACGGATAGAGTCCGGCCAAAAACCCGATAACAATTGGTAACGCCAACACTACCCCGACAAAAGTCAGACTCCATTGAACGGGGATGTTTATTCCTACAAGGGGTTGAACCATGAGTCGCAAAGATTCCATAAGTACAAGTCCGAAAATCACGGAGACAACAGTGATCAGAATATGCTCGACCTGGAATTGCGTGACAAGCGAGTTGCGCATGAGGCCGAGGGTCTTCTTCACTCCTACTTCCTTCGCGCGGGTTGCCCCACGTGCGGTAGAGAGATTAATGAAATTGACAACTGCGATCAATAAAATGAAAACAGCGACAATGGTGAGTATATAAATATATTTAATGTCACCGGTAGGGCCAATGCGATTGCCGATCAATGCTGAGTGCAGGTAGATGTCTCGCACGGGTTGAATGGAAAATTTCCAGCCGCCTTTATCTTTAACAAATTCTTCATAATCAATACCGATGCGTTTAAGGGCAGCGGGTGCATGGCGGTCGGCAAATGTGTTGAGCTTCTCATGAAAAGCTACCATGTCGGCATCAGGCCTGAATTTAATATACGTAACAACCTGTGTCCATACCCAACTCCATTCAAATTGTTTGATGTTGCGGTTGGTGTACATACTGAGCAAATAATCGAAATGAAAGTGAACATTGTCAGGTTGCTTTGCGGTGACCCCGGTTACTTCCACTGCCAGGCGCTCATCACCTACCTGAATGATTTTGCCAAGTGCAGACTCATTGCCAAACAATCGTTGTGCAGCTTCTTCAGATAGAATTACTTTATCTTTCCCGATAAGGGCAGTTCGCGCATCCCCTTCTTTTAATTTGAAATCAAAAAATGAAAAGAAATTAGAATCAGCTGCAAGGATACGTTCTTCATTAAAAGCGACAATATCACCGTTTGGCTTTTCATGTCGGATCACTTTTCCATAAGGTGTATTAATACGGAGAATTTCTTCGATCTCAGCAAAATCCTCTTTTAATTTAAATGCCACAGCCGGGCCGGTAGAACCAAATACACCTCCTGCCGGATCCCAGATATTGGTTTGATTGAGCCGGTACATCCGGTCAACATCTGGATGAAAGTTGTCATAGCTTTGCTCAAACCGAACAAAGTTGTAGGTAAGTAAGCAAACGGCAATTCCTAAGGAAAGTCCGAAGATGTTGATGAAAGAATATCCTTTATTCTTGAGAACATTCCTGTAGGTAATGGTAAAATAGCTGCGCCACATAATGGTATTGATTAACTGGAGTGAAAAACGGTTTCGTAAAAATATTTCGGGGTGAAAGAACCTGATCACACTCCACACAAACCTTCGTCTTGCTTTTCTTTCACCTAAACAACTTACATCTTCATCAAATTTTTCAAGCAGGTCGCCTTCAATTCCTTCGTATAATGCGTCAGGACAGAACCATTCCAAAAATCGGAGAGCAAAACGTGGTGGTTTTTTCATTCGTTCATTATTCTAGTATCTAGCATCTAGTATCAAGAAAGTACAATTTTCAATTGAGGAACCAGTTTCCACAAATCCATTCTTGCTTCTTTCATCGCGCGCAGCATCGCCATGCCGGCATTGGTAATTTGAAAAATGCGTTTGCGTCTTCCTCCTCTTGCATTGGTAGCACCCCCCATGGAAGATTTTACAAGGCCCTTATCTTCTAATCGGTAGAGGGTAACATGCACGGCACTTAGATTAACATCGCGGCCAACACGGTCTTTGATTTCAGAAACAATGGCATTTCCATAAGCATCTTCCTGAAGAATGCCAACCATAGTGAGCACCAATTCTTCGAACTCACCCAGAAACTCTTTACTCATTTGTATATAGTTTGTAAAACAAATATACGGATATGTTTTACATTTGTTATAGATATCAATGGATTCTTCGCTCTCCTTTCAAAATTCGGCCGAATTATTGTAACTAATTTTATTTTTACACGTCCTAACGACTTCAAAACACCATTACTATATGAGAAAAATCATTACCACACTTCCCCTTCTATTGATCCTGTTCATAACCGTACATGCACAGAGTCCGAAATTGAAATACACAGTTAACCTCAATGACAGTAAAGACGATCTGTTCAGGGTCACATTGGATGTATCGGGACTCACAGCGAGCAACAATATTTATCAATTTGCGGCTACAGCACCCGGCACCTACCAGACTATGGATATTGGCAGATACGTTCGTGAGTTTAAAGCCTTTGATAAGAAAGGTCGCGAAGTCAGCGTAAAAAAATTAGATGAGAATCAGTATGAGTTATCTGATCCTACGAAAGTAAAGAAGATAAATTATCGAATTGTTGAAACATGGGACACACCCGTGAAGGAAAATATGATCTATAAAATGTGCGGGACATCGATTGAAAAGGATCATGTGCTTTTCAATGCGCATTGCGTGTTCGGCTATCCTAAGGGCATGCAGGCAGAACCGCTTGAAATAAAACTTGAATACCCTGCAGAATGGCAGGTTGGAACCGCCTTAACAAAAAATCAATCCGGAAGTTATGTAGCCAACAATTATGATCATGCGGTAGACTCGCCTATTCTTCTTGGAAGATTAACAAAATCTACCACTGACCTGAATGGCGCCACTGTTGACATCTATACCTATTCCAAAACAGACCTTATTAAATCAGACGATCTTTTAAACTCCATGAAAGAAATGCTGAAGGCGGCAGGTGCATTTGTAGTTAAATTCCCTGTTGACCGATACACCTTCCTTTTTCATTTTGAAGATGAAACCTGGGGTGCCTGGGAACATTCATATAGTTCAGAATATATCTTTCAGGAAGAACCTTTTACAGAGCAGCTCGGGCAACTCATCACCAGTACAGCTGCGCACGAATTTTTCCATGTTATTACCCCACTCAATATTCACAGTGAGATCATCGAACGTTTTAATTTCGTAACGCCAACCCCTTCTGAACATCTCTGGCTATACGAGGGAACAACAGAATGGGCTTCTGATGCCATGCAGTTGAGATATAAAATGATTGATCTGGAAACATTTTTGAGTGAAGTCCGTCAAAAGTTAATTACCGATGCACGCTACGACCAGAATTATAGCCTTTCAAAACTCAGCCTGACATCATACACACCCGAAGGGCAAAAACAGTATGGAAATATCTACATGCGTGGTGCGGTTGTTGCCGGTCTCTTAGACATAAGGCTTCTTGAGCTTTCAAAGGGAAAGAGAGGATTGCGTGAAGTAATCAATGAGCTTTCAATAAAATTCGGACCTTCCAAAGCGTTTCCTGAAAAAGAGTTCTTCAGTCTGTTCACATCAATGACCTATCCGGAGATTGCAGATTTCTTCGACAACTATGTGAAGAATGCCAACCCCCTTCCAATTGGAGAGTATTATGCTAAGTTGGGAATTCAATACACACCTGAGATTAAAACAGGAAAGGTTGTACCTACGCTGGGCATCGGCTTTGATGTTCCGGATGGAAAAATCAGACTGGTAAAACTTCGTGATGAACTGAAGGCAATAGGTTTGGTCGAAAACGATGAGTTAGTCTCTATTAATGGTACTCCCATAACGCTTCAAAATGGAAGACAGATTGTGGGCGAATTAAGTCAGCAACCCATCGATCATGCATACGACATAACTGTTAGAAGGGACGACAAGGAAATTACAATCAAGAGCAAGGTCCTGTCAAAAGAAGATGTGAAACTTCACTCCTTTGAAGTCAACGCTCAAGCTACTCCGGAACAAGTGGCATTAAGGGAAGCCTGGTTGAAGAATCTATAACGAGTTCTGTTAGGCTAAGAAGTCCTTCTTCATTCAGGAGAAGGACTTCTCTTTATTATTCATACTTCAACGTATCAGCCGGTTGGGTCCACGCAGTTTTGATGGTTTGATAGCTGATGGTGAAAAAGGCAATGAGCAAGGAAATTCCTCCAGCTAATAGAAAACTATCAACACCGATACTGATTTTATATTCAAAAGAGTGAAGCCATTGCTGCATCATGTACCATGTCATAGGAACTGAAATCATCAGGCAGATCATAATTAAATAGACATATTCCTTCGAAAGAAGAATCAGCAAGGATCTTTCTGTGGCGCCCAATATCTTTCGAATGCTGATTTCTTTAACACGATTTTGCATGGCTAAAGAGGCCAGGCCATACAGTCCAAGACTTCCGATAAAAATCGCTAACAAAGTTGCAATGCGAACAATCTTACCCAGATTGGCGTCATTTCGATATTGAGTCATGATAGCCTGATCCATAAAACTAAAAGCAAACTCCTCCCCTTTGGTGAGGGTACTCCATTGTTGCTTTATCTTTTCCATTGTACTTGCGATATCGCCAGCACGAAGGCGAACCATCAGTTTCGGCAACGGTGTGTTGTTAACATTTATATTTTCTATTCCGCTTAAAATAATGGCCGGGTCCTGCATAAAAACCACGGGCTGTACTTTAGTATACAACGATTCATAATGAAAATCTTTCACCACGCCAACAACCTCATGTTCAGCAAAATCCTTTCCTGGAATTTTCTTACCCAGCGGATCATCCCAGCCATATTCTTTTGCAAAGGCTTCGTTTATGATAATGGAACGTCTCTTATCTGCCGGAATATCGGCCGAAAAATTCCTGCCGGCCGTTATTTCCATTTTCATCACCGGTATATAGTCATCATCAACGGTATTGATATTGAAAGTCCTGTACACCCCCTTGTCATCTGTATATCCGACATTTACCCAACCGCCATTGCCAAAATCATGAGAGGATGCACATATGGCCGACACCCCGGCAATTCTTGCCAACTCGGGTTTAAATTGTTCGGCCATTTCAAATCCCCGATTAACCCGTTCTGCCATCCTTCCTCCGCGCGGTACATTGAGTTGAATAACCGCCATCTGGTCTTTGTTAAACCCAAGGTTTTTATTTTGCAGGAAAGACAATTGGTTTTGCATAATAATGGTGCTTGAAATCAAGAATATGGAAAGCACCAACTGAATACCAACCAATATTTTACGCACCGATTGTTTACCGCTGCCTGACTGGATGGCTCCTTTTAAAATTGATATGGGTTTAAAAGCGGACAGTACAAATGCCGGATAACTTCCTGCTATCAGTCCGATAATCACAATAAGGCCCGCCAACACAGCGATCATGAAACTATCCGTGGGAAAAATTAATTGCTTTCCGGATAAGTCATTAAACAAAGGAAGATTGGCCAGCGCAAGTGCCAGGCCTGCCTGTAAGGAAATGATGGTTATGATCATTGCTTCACCAACAAATTGAAAAATCAATTGCCTGCGCACAGCCCCTACTACTTTTCGAATGCCCACTTCTTTGGCCCGTTTAAGCGAGCGGCCAATCGAAAGGGTTACAAAGTTGATACAGGCAACAAAAAGAATCAGCAGGGCAATGGCCGCCAAAATATAAGCGTATTTCGGATTGCTTACCGGAGCATTTCCTACAGGAAAATCTGTATTCAAATGTATATCCGTGAGGGGTTGAAGCCCTACTGAATAATTACTCTCTTTAAAACTCTCTTCGCCTAAAACAGATTTGAATAAAGTAGGGAACTTGTCCTGCAGCGATGCCTTGACCGCACCCTCTCGCAACAACCCGTACGTCTCAGGAATTACATTAAACCAAGCTGAAGTAAGCAATTGCTGGTTATAAAGTTTTGGGTAATTAAGATCAGAAATTAAAACATTAAACTGAATGCTAGAGTTAGTCGGAACATCTTCAACCACACCCTTAACAAAAAACTCTTCAAAATTTTCTCCAATCTGAATAGAAATAACCTTGTTAATCGGGTCAGTTTCACCAAAATATTTTTTAGCATACCTGTTTGTTATCACCACACCCGACTGATCTTGAAGGGTCGCCTTGGATTGTCCTTTGACATTTTTAAAATCAAACACATGGAAGAAGTCTTGTCCCGCGAGGGTAACTGTCTCTGTGAACTGATTTTCATTTATTTTGACAATTGAACTGATTGAGTTAACCCGCACCTGACTTTCGACTTCTGCAAAGTTTTCCTTGAGAACCGGGCCCATTGGGAAAGGGGTAACCGTATTAAAGAAAGTCTGGTTTTCACCGTAATCCTCCTTCACATAAACCCTGTAAATACGGTCAGACTTTGAATGGAAGGTATCGAAGGTCCACTCGTCTTTAACAAACAACACAATGAGTAGACAGCAGGCGATGCCAAGGCTTAGACCGAGAATATTGATAGCTGAGTGAGTTTTATTTCGCCACAAAGACCGGAGGGCGATTTTAAGATAGTTTTTAAGCATAGGCAGTGTTTAGGTTTGGATGAAACTACCGGTCAAAAAGTTGACATCCAATAGTTACAATACCTATGCCATGCTGATTTAGTTGTTAAAGGCCTGATAGAATTGAGTGCTGATTAATAATCGTACAATAAGAGTCCGCCAGCGAACACTTAATCTCTAAATAACCAGTCTGATTGAAGCTGAATTGATGCAAAAACGTAAGCCTGTTGGTTGTGGGCCATCAGGAAATACATGGCCCAAATGACAATCGCAGATACTGCATTCCACTTCGATGCGGGTCATTCCATAACTAGAATCTTTGGTATATTTAATTACGTTGGGCTCTACTGATCCAGTAAAACTAGGCCAGCCAGTACCCGACTCAAATTTAGTCCAGGAGTCGAAAAGAACAGTTCCGCAACACCGACAAGCATAAAGACCTGGCTCATGGGCTTCACAGTACTCTCCTGTCCAGGCACGTTCTGTGCCTTTCTTACGGGTAATTTGAAATTCTTCGGGGCTTAAAATCTTTTTCCACTCTTCATCACTTTTCTCGACTCGTTTAGGAGGAGCCAGATTTCCTTTGTTGGCATATTGAAGTACATCAAACCATTTCATAGTTATAAAATAAAAGCGTCACAACCTGAACACTCGATTTGACATCGAGAGTTCAGCCATGACGCTGCTAAAGGATAGAAAAGTCAGAAATATTACCCTTTGTTCTCTTTCTTTGCCCGCTTTTCAGCGCGCTTTTCTTTCAGGGTCTTTGCTGGTTTTTTCTTTTCTTCCTTCTTACGGTCCATTCCTTTTGACATATAGCAAGATTTAAAGCCCTAAAATACAAAATCAAGTTGTTTGACACAATACC
>JAKEEN010000302.1 GCA_022616575.1 Flammeovirgaceae bacterium | reverse complement strand
GTGATATTGGTAACCAAGTCCTTCAGGGTTTCAAGTGGAACTGATTTCCCCTTCATCGACCAGGGCTGACGTTTGATCAGATAGCCGTTGATTTCCCCCACCAAGTTATAGTCCTCGTTTTCATACACCCGGAAAAGGAACTTGCCATCATTACCGGTCACATAATCCTGCATCACATCCCCTTTTGCATCTAACAAAGTAACTTTGGTGTCTGGCAAAATCTGAAGTTTACCTTCTTTGTCAGGCGTGTAGGTAATTCCCTGTAGATAATAGTTTACAACCTTTAGATTGGGATCTTCATTGACAAATGTGTAGATATCATCATCTCCTCTTCCGCCTTCGCGGTTGGATGTGAAAAATCCGCGGTCAGCCTTGAATAGAAAAATTCCAAAGTCATCGCTGCTTGAATTTACCGGCTCGCCAAGATTTTCAACCACATTTTTTCCATTGGCTCTTTTAACTACGCATAAGTCCAGCCCGCCAAACCCTGGCTGTCCGTCTGAGGCAAAATACATTTTCCCATCGTCTGCAACGTATGGGAACATTTCGTTTCCCGAAGTGTTGATGTCCTTACCAAGGTTGCGTACGCGCGAAAATCTTCCGCGGGAATCAAATTGTGCAGAATAAATGTCGGTGCCCCCAAAACCGCCATCGCGATTCGAAGCAAAATAAAGGGTACGGCCATCAGGACTAAACGATGGTGTTGATTCCCAAAAACGGGGTGTGCTGATACCGGTGATCAATTGGGGTACTGTCCATGTACCATTTCTGAAACGCGACAAGTACAAATCAACATCTTCAGATCCTTTGCGCCTGCCTGTATTGCCCTTGGCAAAAACCATGGTCTTTCCATCGGGTGAAAACGTAATGCACCCATCGTTTACATTATCTGAATTAATTCCCTGGGGGAGAGGGGCAACCGTTGCTACATCAACATTGGCCCCGCGGGTGGCTACCTTAAATAAATTAGTGAATGGTGTTCCTGTAGCTTCATATACTTTGCCTGGTTCGCGGGAAGCCGTAAAGTAAAGTTCGTTGTTTAAATACACCGGGGAATATTCGCTTCCGGGTGTATTGAGTAGCTCCATGTTTTTTACTTTATAATAGCTTGGCTTTTGCTTGAGTTTGTCGATGTAGTTAACTCCTTCAAGGGTTGCACCGGCACGATCTTTCATTGCATCTGTTTCTGCGCTCGCTACTAATTCTTCGAGTACTTTCTTCGCTTCGTCAATTTTTCCATTTGCCTTCAGCGCCTGGGCGTAGTAATACTGAATGGTATCTTTATCAAACCCCCGGCCTCCTGCCTTGGCATAAAATGTTTCTGCTTCTTTCAGTCGATTCGATAGGCGATATGATTCCGCAATAAAATAATTGGCTTTGCCGGGTGATTTGAGCTGTGCTTTTTTATACAAATCAATAGCGTTCTGATACTCCCCTCTGCGAAATGCTTTTTGAGCTTTTTTCTCTGTAGAGCAGGCAGAAAGAGCAACCGCAGTAATTACAAAAATCAACCAAGCCTTTTTCATGAACTTTAAAACTACAAAAAGTATCTCATTCTGTCATGCCGTAATCTTCGTCAGGTACCTCTTTAGCCAGGTTTGCGATGCAGGTTTTATCCACTGATCCAGGTCTTGTTTCTTTCCAACCATGTTGTCAAAAACAAGAGATGTTTCATCCCACAAACCTTTTTGGTGAGTTGATGGCAGGTCCTTTAATGACAGCGCCAGTATTTCATCGTCCTTTTTAAAAAATACCGTTGTTCGATCAAACAATTCGAGTCCTGTTGCGATTTGAATTTCTTTCATTACCTGTGTGCTGGAGTCGATGGAACAACCACTGGCATCATTTACATTTTCATCTACCGCAATCAAAACAAAATGATCGTGTTTGATTACATACGAGGCAGTCAATGAATTTCCATGGGCTTTCCATTGATCTGTAAACGCATGAAGCCGGTCTGAAATTATAACCTGGCTTTCTTTTGTGATTTTCTGCACAGACTGGTATATCCAAATCCGTGCATGACCGGGTAGTGATTCGAATGGAACGTACATTTCTCTCTGCTCTTTAATTTACAAACCCTGTGCTTCTGCTATAAGTTCTGCCAGGTCTTTTACTTTTACGTCAGCTTCCCTCTCTTTGTTTTTCACTCCATCGGTAAGCATTGTCATGCAAAACGGACACGCGGAGGCGATAATGGTGGCTCCTGTAGAAAGTGCCTCCTCTGCACGTTCGATATTGATTTCTTTTTTTCCTTTTTCAGCATCTTTAAACATTTGTGCACCACCCGCACCACAACATAATCCGGTTGTGCGGCAACGCTTCATTTCCACTAAGTCGGCATCGAGTGTTTGAAGTACTTCCCGCGGGGCTTCATAGATATTATTAGCCCGGCCCAGGTAACATGAATCGTGATAGGTGATTTTCTTGCCTTTAAAGTCGCTCCCCTCCTTCATTTTAATTTTACCATCATTAATCAACTGCTGAAGAAACGTGGCATGATGAATGACCTCATAATTGCCTCCTAATTCCGGATACTCGTTCTTCAATGTATTAAAACAATGCGGGCAAGCCGTTACAATTTTTTGAACCCCGTACCCATTGAGCACTTGAATGTTATTCATGGCTTGCATCTGAAATAAAAATTCATTGCCTGCCCTTCGGGCCGGATCTCCGGTGCAGGTTTCCTCAGTGCCTAACACGGCAAACTTAACCCCAACAGCATTCAGAATTTTTACAAACGCTTTGGTCACTCGTTTATACCGGTCATCATATGAGCCGGCACAACCTACCCAAAATAAAACTTCGGGTTTCTCTCCTTTTGCTGTTAGCTCCGCTAATGTTGGGGCATTCATTCGTTATTCGTTAT
>JAKEEN010000009.1 GCA_022616575.1 Flammeovirgaceae bacterium | reverse complement strand
GGTTGTATTCATTCCTTAGCTGAACATCAATTTCAGAGTTGCTTACGGGCTCAACATGTTCATCAAGTTCTGCCCGGCCTGTGCGCCTGCTTACATATTCAACTTCGGGGACTTTAAGAAGAAGTTTTTCAGCAAGCATCCCGATTTTATTACTCTCCTGAAGCGAGGTGCCGGCAGGAGTAGAAAGATTGATTGTAAATGAACCTTCATTAAAAGGAGGAAGAAATTCAGTTCCAAAAAAGGGGACAATAGCCATTGAACTAATGATGAGGATAGCGGCCGTGACGAGTACCGACTTTTTATGCTTAAATCCCCAGTGGAGTAAACGCGTGTCTTTTTGTTTCAACCATCGAACAAGTGGAGAATCTTTATCATGATCAACCCTAAACCAAGAGGCAAAAGGCAATTTGGCAAAAAGCAATTGCCCCTTGGTATTTGCTCTTTGCTTCTTGCCCAGAAGATAACTACAAAGTGCGGGCGTAACGGTAAGAGAGACAAAAAGGGACGCAACAATAGAAGTGATATAAGCAATGCCCAGCGGAGCAAAAATTTTACCTTCAATGCCCTGCATGTAGAATAGGGGTATGAATACAAGTACCACGATAATCGTAGCATACACAATCGAGTTACGCACCTCGCTGCTGGCCTCATAGATTACTTTAAGGGTTGGTTTAGGTTGTGGAAGCAATCTGTTCTCGCGCAAGCGCCTGAAAACATTTTCTACATCCACAATAGCGTCATCTACTAATTCACCAATAGCAATGGCGAGGCCTCCGAGCGTAAGGGTGTTAATCGAAATGTCAAACCATTTAAAAATAATAGCCGTAATAATCAATGAAATCGGAATGGCTGAGAGTGTAATAACAGTTGTACGCAAATTCAATAGAAACATAAGCAATACAATCACAACCAGAATAAATCCATCACGAAGTGCCTCCTCAACATTGGAGATAGAATTGATTATGAATTTTTTTTGCTGAAAGATCTGTGGGTTTAATTTTACATCATCAGGCAATGTTTTTTGTATTTGAGTAAGTGCCTTCTCGATTTCATCAGTAACTGTTACCGTGCTGGCGCCAGGTTGTTTTTCAACAGTAAGAATAACTGCTGGCTTCATGTTCACGCTTGCATCACCTCGTTTTAATGCTCCCCCGAATTTTACTTCGGCTATTTGTGATAGTAATACAGGCCGGCCTTCCCGGTTGGACACCACTGTATTTGCCAGGTCATCGAGTGAGTTGGCGCGGCCAACGTTTCGTATAAGTACCTCCGATCCGTAGAGATCAAAAAAATTGCCCGTTGTATTCTGGTTGGTGCTTTGCAACGCAGCATCAATGTCTTCAAGCGTTAAATTATATTGTTTTAGTTTAGCGCTTGAAATCAATACCTGGTATTGCAACCGCTCCCCGCCTATGGGAATTACCTGTGCTACGCCTTTAATACTCATCAGGCGCCTCCGAATAGTAAAGTCAGCAAGTGTGCGAAGTTCGCTGGGTGAAGTTGAGTCAGCACTCACACCGATCATCATGATCTGACCCATCACAGAACTAACGGGTCCCATGACGGGGATGATGCCTTCAGGAAGTTGAACAGTCTGTAATTCTTCAGCAACTAATTGTCTGGCTCGATAAATGTCAGTTTCCCATCCGAACTCAACGAAGACCATGCCTATACCTATTGCCGAACTGCTTCTTACCACTTCAACACCTGGAGCTCCATTGAGAGCCGTTTCAACGGGCAATACAACTTGTGTCTCAATTTCTTCCGGTGCCATTCCATTAGCTTCCAGGAATACGGTTACTCTCGGTCTATTCAAATCCGGTAGCACATCTACCGGCAGATTAATAATTGTGAATACGCCATACACCAGTAAAAGGGCAGCAAAGGCGACTACAAAAAGCCGGTTGTGCAGTGAAAATTGTATTAGGCGGTTTAACATCAGGATGATGAATTATGAGTTATGAATTATAAATGATGAATGGGTCATCGTCTTCCTTTTGAAGTAATAATGATAGAGCGAATGATTTTGAGTATTTCTTCCCCCTCTCCCTTCAATTCATGAAACGTGTGGCATGAAATAGCTCTAACCAGTAAATGGATTCATCAGCTTCCTTCTGAGCAATACCCATTTTATGAATAAAGTCAGATTTACTTTCTGCATTATCTGCTTCACGTACGTTAGCACCAATAGAAGTTCCTGATTTAATTAATTGCCTTGTTAGGATGAATTCCTTTTGCTCTTCTTGAATTGTTCTGCATAGGTTTACAATTTTAACTGCAAATTGAAAGTTCTTTGTTTTGATAATATTCTCTTTCATCATTTATCACTTTTCATTCATCATTAGTTAATCGGTATTGAAATCAAGACCTTCTCCCACCTCATTTTGATTTCATTGTCCTCAACGGAATACATGAGCCTTTCCTGGTTTATTTCCTGAATTTGGGGTGTCACGGTGAAACGGAGTACATCATCTTTCGGGTCATACTCATCAGCCAGGTGTTGCTGCCAGTTTTTATTTATAATTACCGTCCAAACATCTTTTGATGGAATTGTGAAGAGAGCATATTTACCAGCCGCTATTTCTGTTCCACTAATTTTTATAGCAGAGGAAATTTCAATGGACGTGGCCATGTGGGCGCCAGTTACCCAAACTTTGTCATTCGCAACGAGTCCACCCCAAATGATTCGACTGCGCACGGCTGGAGAATGATAATTTATTTTAATGGTAACATCTCCGATCATTCCTTTAGCCTCGGCTTTTAGGCTTCCCTTCAGTGTATCGGGTACTTGTTGAGGTAAGATGATATACGCAGTTGGTTCAGTCCTGGCACTCGTCTCTTTATTGATCTTCTTCTCAGAGGGTTGGCACGAGCAAAAGACGGTTAATAAAACAAAAATGAAGTTTCTCATGATTAAAAATATTTTTGAAAAGTTGGTGAGGAGATAGTATAAAGTAGAAATCCTGATAAAACAGTTATGAGGCCGAGTATTGAAAAAGACCGAAGGATGATGTTGTTGAAATCATCACGTGTTTCATAATCCATGGTGTGCGTCATCCATAGAAAATCAAAAATTCTCCATGAATTATGTCGAATGGATTGGAAAGTGCCAAGCTCAGCCGCCACATACACTGTGCAATCAGGGTCACTAAACGTAACAGCCCAAGCTGGCAGTGGCTTTTCTCTGTATTCATGATCGCCTTCCACCCGGTCCAGGTATTTAACTTCCGCCAATGTAGCCGGCTTTTGAATGTGACCCCGAGCTGTTTCAATAGCTTCGTTTTGAGTCAGGGGTGTTCGAAGTATTCCGGTGCTCGCATCAGCCAACGCATAGTGTACATGTACGTGCGAACCTTCACCACTATGACCTTTAAAATATGCAATCTGATAGACAGGTTTATCCAGGATTCGAACCAATCTTACTTCATGAATGGAGTCAATGCCCACAGAATTCTGAATACTTTTAATTGCTTCTGAAGGCGAAATCACCTGGAGATTTTTAGATAGCGAAGGAGCCACTCCGCGTAAATGATCGCCATGGATTTCATCAATGTCGCTCCAGCTAAAATAGAGGCCACTGGAAGTCCAAAAAATGAATTGAATTCCGATAAATACTCCCAGGTACCGGTGGCTTTTTCGAATGAGCCTTTTTGTTTGTTGATTCATGAAGAATTGAACTTTTATAATTAGTGATTATGTTCCGCTGATTCGCCATGCTCACTTTCCGGTGCTTGTCCTTCTTCAACATGAATGGTGAAATCGGCTGTATGAACCTGACCGTTTGTTTGAAACTGCAACCATCCTCTGAAAATACCCGACTTGCCAAAGGTAGTGTGCAAGTCAAGACGTCCATCAACAACTTCCGGATGAACATGCAGGTAATCCTGCGTGTCTTCACTGATTACCACAACGTGCGCTTTGGCAGCTAAATAATTCTCCAATTGATCGGCAGGAATTTCTTTACCCTCTTTTTTAATGATGCCACTAATATGCATGGTACCCTGACTTAGAAATTTCCCACCATCAGGTACCAATGAAACTTCGTAGCCGTCTGTTGTTGAGGTAGTCTTCTCTGTGGTAAATTTTTGAGCATGGAAAGGTGTGCCGCTAACGTTTAATTCGATTCGCTCTAATTGATGGGAGGCTCCGCTAGGGAGGTAATCGGCAAACAATACATACTCACCGCCCTGTTCAAACTTGGTTTCATTGGCGAACCTACCTTTTGAATAATTTTCGTCTTTCGAAAGAACCTTTATATCATAAGCGCCTGATGATTGAAATTCAGGATGAATATGGTCAAAGTAAGAAAGGTCTTTACTCACTACAATCAGGTGCATTTTTTTATCGTGCTGCACATCGAGGGGGACCATTTCTGTTTCATTTCCTTTTATCGATGGGGTAAATGACAGCATCGATGGCTTACCCGCTTCAACGGCCGGCTCAGCTTTAAACGCCATGAAATATTCGTTAGAGGATTTAGCTTTGTCAACGAGCTCAAGTTTCATTCCACATTGAGGACATTCATCTCCCTTTTTACCTGTTACTTCCGGGTGCATGGGGCAGGCATATATCTCATCGGTATTGGCGATTTCTTCGGGTTTACTTTTACATGATACAAAAAATGCAATAAGCAATAAGCAATAGGCAATTGATAATAGAGATGGAGCCAGGTTAAATAGTTTTGTTTTCATTTTTATTCAGGTTATAGTTATTAATATTTTTCAGGATTTGTTATTATTCCTATTGATTCAAATAAATCATTTTCATCTGGTACGTTCCATTCACAACAATACGCTCGCCCTCTTCCACACCTTTATTGATAATGGTGAATGAACCGTTATTGTGACCGGGAGAAACATACGAAACGCTGTACTGTTCGGCTGCATCTTTGATGAAGACCACCGGCCTCCCGTTAATTTCGTTAATGGCACTGTTGGGTATCGACAACTGTTGTGAACTTTGTGTGGCGTACACCCGCACATCGACAAATTCGCCAATTTTAAATTCACCCTTTGGGTTTTTCATTTCAAAAATAACCCGTTGAGTCTGGTTAGTCGGGTTAATTGATTGTGCAGGGGCAATGAGTTTAACCTCTGCTGTTTTGTGTGGATCGTTAGTGGTGCATTCAACCGTAAAGTTTTTTCCAGCATTTACTTTGCCCGCATCTTTATCAAATACTTGCGCCTCAACAAACACACGATCAAGGTTCGTTATCGAAAACAATGTCTCGCTTGCATTTACTGCAGAGCCGGCACTGAGGGTAAATGTTCCAACGATTCCGTCAATGGGAGCTCGGAGTGAAATAAGCCGTGCCCCGGAATTTCCATTAACCAGGTTTTCAAATAGTTCTCTATTTTCAAGAGCTTTTTGAAAACGTGCCT
>JAKEEN010000061.1 GCA_022616575.1 Flammeovirgaceae bacterium | reverse complement strand
AATGGCCTTTATCCAACCACAACAATTCCTGTTAAACGTGATGACGATTTTGTAGCTGACACCATTGGCCGGATGGAAGCCGAACTTAGAATCCCCAATGATAGCGTGCAGTCCGATATTCTACATAACCTCCTTCACAATCTATTGCTTTCATCGCAGCGGATTTGGCAAAAGCAAAAGGTTGAAAGAGTAGCGCGTTAAAGAATAAAGTAAAAGTAAGATGCAGACACGTTCTATTATTTTCCTTTTGATCATAGCCATTGCTTGTTCAAAAGATGATGGTGTAAAACCTGTGGAACCAAAAGGTGGGCGCCAGGTGGGCATCCATATTACGCAGGCCGAACTGAATACGTATGATACGGAATTTTTGCGCGCCAAATCCATTGGCCTTGATGTGGTACCCTTAACGCTTCCTTGGAATTTTATGGAAACATCATCGGGTTTTGATTTTTCGTACCTGGAAATCGCAAATGATTATTATTCGGCACATGGAGTAAAACTTTCCCTGAATATTTCACCTATTTATGCTGTAAACCGCGCTCTGCCTGCTGATTTGGATGGAAAGGACTTCGATGATCCGGTTGTAATTACCCGGTTTAAAACTCTATTGGACTCCGTGTTCAAGAAAACACCAGACGCAGATATCAACAATTTCATCGTGGGCCTTGAAGTTGACAACTATCTCAAAAGCCATCCGGATGAATGGGATAATTACAAAGTATTTTATGACTCAGCCCTTGCATACATTAAGAAGCTCTGGGGCAACACAATGCCTGTAGGTGTTGAAACCACATGGGGTTACACTGTTTATGATGCCAAAGACAACATCTTGAACCTAAACGAACACAGTGATATGATGGTGCTCAGTTACTATCCTGTACTTGCTGATTTCAAAGTAAAACCTCCAATCCAAGTGCACGATGACGTTGAGGAAGTGATAAATCTTTATCCAAATATTCCAGTTTTTATTGTTGAGTGTGGCTACCAAACAAGCGATGTATGCAACAGTTCAGACGAAATGCAGCGACAATTTATTTCTGAAATGTTCAAGCTTTGGGACAATCATGCAGACAGGATAAATTTCATGGGCTTTCTTTGGCTAACGGATCTCTCAGATGCTTACGTTGATCAATTGGTAATTGATTACGGTTTATCCGGGTTTCCATACCTGGATGAATTCAGGGGATACCTGCAAACTACCGGTCTCCGAACCTATTCGGGTATGGGCAATGATAAACCGGGGTTCCAACAACTTGAAAAAGAGTTGAAAGCGCGTGGTTGGTAATACCAAAAGGGTCAGCCTAAGACATACTTTCTTTTCCAGGGCGCAAAAGTGTCATTCAAGAACCCTTAAGTGTCGTTACGGACTGCATGCAGTCTTGCATCTTTGAGTTGAAATTCAACCTAACAGCTACAAAAATATGGACAAGAACAAAGAGGCGTTGACGGCTTTCTATAGGAAAGCTTTGACCGTAAATGCAGAAACTACACCAGCCGAAGTATTGTCGAAAGTATTGGCCGATGATTTTACATCTTATGGCTCGGTGGATTCAAAGGGAAAAGAACAGCTTACCGGGCAAGTTGGATTCTTCTGGAAGTTGATCCCTGACCTGAAATGGGAACCTCAAGAAATTATCAATGAAGGAAATAAATATGTTGTACGGAGCATTGCTACCGGCACACCCAATGGCGACTTTATGGGCTTGCCTACAAACGGAACCAAGTCATTCAAAATTATGACCATTGATGTTCATACAGTTGAAAATGGAAAGCTAAAATCCGTGCATCACCTGGAGGATTGGGGTACAGCAATGAAGCAACTCAAAGGCTGAATAATTCTGTATGCAACACGATCAAGTTTTGTTTTGGCGGAATTTCTTCCTTCGTCTTTTCCTGTTTTCCGCTGTAGTTGCAGCTATCATTTTTATAATCACGGACCTTACTAAAAGTCAGATGATGTCTTCGTTAGACTAAGGCTTTATCTCTGATAGGAAGTACGGAGCGTAGGCAAAATGACAGCCTCCAACCTATACAAAAGCTTCAAATCTTCAATAAACCGGGTTCGACTTTCTGACCATCGGGGGTACTGAGTGAAAAGCCTTCAAGTTTTAAGAATTTGAAGGCTTTTTCTTTTAACCCCGGTGAGACTTTGAACCATTTTCAAGGTGAAATTTAATGTTACCATTTTGGTAACATTTTTATTATCTTTGTTGTTACCTGATGAGAGTTATTGCTGTAAAAACGATTAAATATTATTGGGAAAAATATCCTGAAACAAAACAAGCCTTGTTGGCTTGGTATGAGGAGGCAGAGTCGGCTGAATGGGACAATCCCAATATGCTAAAATCACAATACAAAAATGCTTCTATACTTAATAAAAAAAGGGTAGTATTTAACATTCACGGCAATGACTTTAGACTCATTGTGGATATCGAGTACCGGTTAAAAATAGTTTTCATTGTATGGTTTGGCACACACAAGCAGTATGACAAAATTGATGCAAAAAAAGTGAGTTATGATAAAGCCCATAAAAAGTAATAAGCAATATGAAGATGCGTTAGCCAGGGTTTATACCCTTATGCAGAAAGAAATCAAACCGGCCTCAAAGGAATCTGACGAATTGGAGGTGTTGTCCATCCTTGTCAAAGAGTATGAGCAGAAACATTTGCCGATTCCCAAACCTAACCCGTTGGAAGCCATTAAATTTAGAATCGAACAAATGCAAATGAGCGAAGCCGAATTATCATCCATTTTAGGCCACCGTTCGCGCAAATCTGAGATTCTTTCTGGCAAAAGGAAATTAAGCCTTTCGATGATCCGGAAACTACATGATTTGTTAAATATTCCCGCGGAGATTCTAATTAAGGCCTATTGACATAGGCCAATCACGGACGATAGTTTATATAGCAACTTCAAATCCGCAACAAACCTGGTTCGACTTTCTGATCATCTGGGGTACAAAGCCTGACGAAATTCGTCAGGCTTTTTAATTTTAATACCTGATGCAGGTAGAAAGCCTTCAAATAGAAGCTTATTTTTGCTTCATGTCCCCACGCAGGTTCTTTTTTGTAATGGCCTTCTTTGGCTGTCTTGCTGCTTACAGTCAGGATGCATCGCGATTCGCTCCATCGCTTATTCATCAAAAAACGAATCGCTACCGCGTTGTGGTTGATGGCCTCAAAGATTTTGAAACGTGGATTAAAAAGAATTATCCTACGTCAAAAATTGAAATTCATTCGAGCAAAAAATTTATCACCGTTGAAAATGTTCCGCTTCGCGAACTTCAATCCAATGCACAAGTAAAATTTGTTGATGTAACCGAGCGAAAACCTCACGAAGAGAGATCGGTGGAAGACCTCGATTTGTCAGTAAATACAATCAATGCAGTTCATAGTCATTTTCCATTTATTAATGGCGATGAACTCAATGCATCGGTTAAAGAAAAGCCTTTCGATAAAACAGATATCGATTTTAAGGGAAGAGTACTAACCTCAGCCGATTTTGATGAGGCGATTACAACACATGCTACAACAATGGCTACGTTGATGGCCGGGGGAGGAAATTCTTCTCCAAAATCAAAAGGAGCCGCCTGGGGCGCTTCACTCACCACTTCAGATTTTGAAAATCTAATGCCGGATGAAAATGCCATGCTAATTGCTGTCGGAATTACGGTCCAGAATCATTCGTATGGGGTGGGGATTGAAAATTACTATGGAATTGAGACCCAAGCCTATGATGATGCGTGCCAATCTTACCCGGAAATGCTCCACGTTTTTTCTGCCGGCAATGCGGGTGATCAGGCGAGTGAATCGGGTCCTTATGGAGGTATCACTGGGTTTGCAAATCTTACTGGCCAATTCAAGATGTCGAAGAGTACGTTGAGCGTGGGGTCGATAGATAAACAAGGTAATATTCCGTTACTAAGCTCAAAAGGTCCGGCTTATGATGGCCGTGTAAAACCTGAGCTTGTTGCTTTTGGAGATGCGGGAAGTTCAGAATCTGCTGCGTATGTTTCTGGAATTTCAATGCTTATACAGCATGCATTCAAGAATGAAACAGGGAGCGTCCCTCCTTCCTCATTGGTGATAGCAACGTTGATCAATAGTGCGAATGATGTCGGACGTGCCGCTGTTGATTTTGAAAGCGGCTTTGGAAATGCCGATGCACTAGGGGCGATTCAAACAATATCCGAAAATCAATATCGTATCAATCAACTCATTCAAAATGAAACAATTGTCTATACCGTCTCCGTACCAGCTTGTCACGAATTTAAAGTAAGCCTGGCCTGGACAGATGTTGAAGCGAGTATCAATGCCCCAACCGCTTTAGTAAATGACCTTGATTTAAAAGTTATACAAGTTTCAACAGGCGATGAATTTCTTCCCTGGGTGCTCAACTCATTTCCGAATGTTGATTCACTTACGCAGGATGCAAAAAGAAAAGAAGATCACCTCAATACCATCGAACAAGTAACCATTCAATTTCCCTCCGCAGGCGATTATCAAATTCAGGTAAATGGATTTGGCGTTCAATCAACCGCTCAACAGTTTTCAATTGCTTACGAGTTTAACCAGGATTTTTCATGGACGTATCCTGCCAAAAACGATAAACTCATGGCTGGTGAGGAATATCTTTTGAGATGGGAAAACTTCACAACAGAAACCAATGGCACGCTTGAGTATAAGCTGGCGGGTGAGTCAACCTGGACCCTCATCAGCAATGCAGTACCTCTCGATCAGAATTTTTATTCCTGGATTGCACCTGATACGCTTCGGTTTGCCCAGGTTAGGATGAGTGCCAATGGGTGGACCGTTGAATCAGATTCATTTACTCTTTCGCCTGTTGCAGAACTGAAAGTTGCCTATGTGTGCGAAGCTGAGGCGATGGTGTACTGGTCGCCAACCGGTAATAACCAATACCAGGTATTTCTGTTGGGCGAAAAGTATATGGAGCCTGTGGCTCTTGTTTCTGATTCCCTTTTTACATTCAATCCAACAGAGCAAACCAGTTCATTTTTCGCAATAGCCCCAGTCAATAATGTGAATGGTGAAAAAAGTGTAACCATCAACTACACCCAACAGGGTGTGGGCTGCTACTTCACCTCTTTTTTGCCCACACAGTTGGTTTCTGATTCAGTTATTTTCAATGCATCGTTGTCAACCAATTACAACGCTGAGACACTTCAATTACAACGCTGGGATGGAACGGGCTTTATGGTTGTTTACTCACAGCCAATCAATAACAATTTTGAATTCACATTGAGTGATTTCAATGCTCCATTCGGAAGGAATATTTATCGTGCAGCCGTTATTACATCAGATCAAAAAATGAGATTGAGCCAGGAGGAAGAAATATTTTTTGTACAGCCCTCAGAAATAGTAGTGTTCCCGAATCCAGCTTTAACAGGAGATATTATTTCAATTGCAATTGAAGAAGATCAACCCGTTAGCATTGAACTTATCGATAATCTTGGCAAGCCGGTTTTTGAAACTTCGGATTTCGCAGAACTGGTTTCATTTCAGGCCCCGCTTTTAAGAGGCGCGTATATTCTGAGGGTAATTTCATCAACGCACACCAGGACCAGCCGACTCATTATCCTGTAAAAAAAAATCCCCACCACAAAGGCGGGGATTTTTTAAGCAAGACTTCAATCTATTAATACAAGTAATCTAACGCTGTTTTGTCGTTGTTGTTGAACGGACGGTCTTGACCGCTGCCGATACAAGCAAGCATCCATGAGCCTGAATCAGGACCCGTGGGCGTGCCAGGGATATGAATGGCACCTACCGTTGACGCTCCTTCGTTTACCGGTGAACCACCGCAGCTATATTGACGGCTCATGTAATCCGTGTGGCGGAAGCCAATGCAATGACCAAGCTCGTGAGCCAGAATGGTAGCCACCGTGCTCTGAGGCTGACTGCCGATAGCGGCAGAATTTACCTTAATAGAGCTATAAGGATTTCCAGTTGAAGTAGGGAAGCCAGCTGAAGCTAAGTACTGAGCACCTTTGCTGGCTTTGGTAATACTGATATTTGCACCTGATGAAACTCTTTGAAAAGTAAGATTTAGTCCCTCTGCATTGTAGCGGGCAAGGGCTTCATCCAGAGCTGCTACATATGATGATGGCAGTTTGTTTGAAATACTAACAGTGATAGTACGCGGTGTGCCTGTTACCAGGTTGGTAGTGTGATACTGCTCTTCTTCTGCTATGCGCAAAAGCGAGCGTGATGGAGTTTTGTTAAGGTCAGCTTCTGAAAGGAAGATATCGCCTTCCACAAGATAACCACCATCTACACGCATGGCACCCGTATTTGTAAATCCAAGTGCATAAATTTTGTCCATCGCTTCTTGCGAAACATCAGACTTTGAGACAATACCCTCGTCTGATTGACAAGAGATCATGACAGCGACTCCGAAGAGAACTGCCACGGAGAGAACTTTCTTCATCATAGGAATTTATTAAGGTTTAGGTTTAGGTAAGAGGCAAAAATAAAAGTTTAATGAAATAAAATATCGTATTTAAAAAATAAAGTTCAGCTCATCATCGCAACTCGGTTAATAACAGAATAAAATTTGCTTTTGCTATTTAAATTGAATGCTGCTCCAACTTTTCTGAAGGTCACATTTTTTTGAACCTTGTTCATTTACTTCGGTTCAATCTGTAGATCTCGTTATCTTTTCAACAAATGGAAGAAGCGTAGGAAACACAAAACACCAATCGCTCTGAAAAGTGTCTTACAACATTGTTTAGTCCCATCTGCTTTTTCGAAACTGTGAGCATGACTGTAGTCCGATATTGCTAAATTTGCGGTTTGATTTAAGGTATGATTGAGAAATTGCAGGAAATAAAGCACCGTTTTGAGGAAGTAGGCCAACTCATTGTGCAACCGGACATTGTGAGTGACATGAAAAAGTTCTCACCATTGAGCAAGGAGTATCGTGACCTGGAAAAGATCGTTATTAAATACAATGCCTATGACACTGCCCTCAAACACCTGAAGTCGGCCAAGGAGGTGTTGGAGAAAGAGAAGGATGCGGAGTTGCGCGAGCTGGCAAAAATGGAGATCGATGATCTTGAACCAAAAATTGGGTCGCTGGAAGCCGATTTAAAAGAGTTATTGATCCCTAAAGATCCTAACGATGATAAAAACGTTCTGCTCGAAATCAGGGCAGGAACCGGAGGCGATGAAGCCGCTATTTTTGCCGGTGATCTATGGAGAATGTATCAACGCTTCTGCGACAGACGCGGACTCAAAATGAGTATTGTTGATTTTACAGAAGGAACAGCGGGAGGGTACAAAGAAATTATCTGTAGTGTAAGCGGAGAAGGTGCTTATGGCCTGCTCAAGTTCGAATCGGGTGTGCATCGAGTTCAGCGCGTGCCTGCTACAGAACAACAGGGGCGTGTGCATACGTCCGCTGCATCGGTAGTTGCATTACCCGAGGTAGATGATGTGGAAGAAGTAGTTATAAATCCCGCTGACATAGAAATTCAAACCGCACGATCCAGTGGTGCAGGCGGACAGAACGTAAATAAAGTAGAAACGAAAGTTCAGCTCACACATAAGCCAACCGGTATTGTCATCACATGCCAGGTTGAACGATCGCAGCATGGTAACCGTGAGCGCGCCTTACAAATGTTGAAAACAAAACTCTACGAAATGGAAGTAGAGAAACAAAATAGTGAGCTGGGTGCCGCACGAAGATCATTGGTTAGGAGTGGCGATCGCTCGGAAAAAATCAGAACGTACAATTATCCACAAAGCCGTGTGACGGATCATCGTATTGGATTTACACAACACAACTTGCCTTCTATTATGAATGGTGAGATCGATGAGTTTATCGAGCAACTTCGAATAGCCGATAGTGCTGAGAAAATGGCGGAAGGCACCACAACTTCGAAGTAATTTTTTAAAACTATCCAAAGACGCATGCTATCGACCTGCGCGACAAGCTACTGGCTACAAGCTTCAAGCATGAGCTAGCAGCTTGAAGCTTCCTACTGTAGAGTAAATGTGTATTTGTTTTTAGCAAGCCTGAACTTCGCCCCGTCTTTTTCAAGTTTCTGGAATTCAACGGTAATATTTTCTCCTGATTTTACTTCAGAAAGAATGGATTTGAGATTGAGTGATTGGCCATCTGCACTCATTTCTTCCATGGTTTGCTGACCACCTTTTGAAAATAATATCCGCACAAAAATTTTGTCAAAACTCCGTTGATCAGCAAACTCGAAACGAAGCGAGCCCTCACTTTTTGCCATAGTACCTTCCACTGATTTTTTGCCCTGATAAAATTTAACACCAACATCTAGTGTTGTAGATTGTGCCGAAGCTGTTTGAACCACCATCACAACTAAAGCCAATAGCAGGGTTTTCATAGTGAATTTCATTAATTGATTAACAAGATAGCCAAAAAGCAAAGGTCGAGCCAGTTTAGTTTGGGGAGCGTTTTTTTGTATTTTTGACTTTACTCAAAACAAATCAAACTATGGGAAAATGGATTGGCATTGGAGCGATTGTACTCCTTGTTTTCTGGGGCGGCTGCTCTTATAATGGACTGGTTGGTAAACAGGAAACTGTTTCTAATCAATGGGCAAACGTTGAAAGTCAATATCAACGCAGAGCAGACCTCATTCCAAACCTTGTCAATACGGTAAAAGGGTATGCGGATTTTGAGCAGGAAACTTTGACAAAAGTGATT
>JAKEEN010000060.1 GCA_022616575.1 Flammeovirgaceae bacterium | reverse complement strand
TTTCTTCATCTATCCCCTTTCCATAATCACGAACGGTAATGTGAAGTTGGTCTCCGGAAGGTGTCACCACAATATCAATTGAACTTTTCTCGAACGAGAACTTAATGGCATTTGAGATCAGGTTTCTGAGTACCAGGTTTAACACGTTGCGGTCCCATCGAAGCATCATGTGCGGTACAGCAAACTGAAGTTGAATCTCCTTCCTGTCGGCAATGGTTTTAAATAATTGTACATTCTCTTCAATCAATGCCCGCAAGTCAAAGTACTCCTTACGCATCTGGATGCCTTTTAATTGGCTGGCTGTCCAGTATAAAATATTTTCGACCAAAATGCTGGTCTTCCCTAAATCGCCTTCTACCTGCCGGGTAAACTCACCAAACTCCTGCTGCGTAAGCGCTCCTTTATTATAGAGCTGTAAAATTCCGCGCAGCGAATTCAACGGACTTTTAATATCATGCGACATTACCGAAAGCAATTTGTCTTTTACTGAATTAGCCGTAACCAACTCTTCTGTTCGCTCCGCTACTACTTTCTCAAGACTGGTATTGAGGACTTCCAATCGTTTGAATGATTTTGCATGATGTGTTGCCAATAAGTAAACTTGGAAGAGTAAAAAGACCAGCACACCTAACTCCACCAGGTACATAAAGCTGATCTCAATCGGAATGTAAATGGAGTTCTTCAAAATCTCGATCAAGATAAATGGAAACGATGCCAAAACACCAAACAAAATAATGCGCGCATCCTCATTCCCAGCCCTCCATGCTCTGACAATAGAATAAACGGCATAAATAAAAGTCAGCAATAGGGAAAGGTGACAGATATCCAGCAACTGACCATAGATATATTGGGGAGTAACCAACGTTGTAACACCAAGAATCCCCGCCACGCTTACAAAAAAATACAAGGGCCACCGGGGAGCCTGCTCCGTAAACAAGTGATAAATATAAAGCGGGAACAACATGATCATGAGGTACACGCTTCCAAACTCGAGCTTCTTCCACACTTCCCACGATACGTTCGGAAATAAATCGGGCAGTAAGAACGATCCGCCATGCACAATCATGGCACGCAGAGCCACGCCCAAACAAATCAATCCTAACCAGAGGTACGGTTTGCCACGGTGATATAAAAAATAGAGAATGAGTTGATATACAAACATGGCCATCAAACTGCCGGCAAAGAAATTCTCGATGCCCTTTGCAATACTCATGCGTGTAAAAACAGAAGCAGACTGATCGATAATCGGGGTGCGCCCCATACCGCTACTGAAGTAGGTATAGTTCGCTATCTGTACTACCACTTCTATTTGTTTGGTATAATCTGGTAATGACACAATTGTGTTGGCAAGTTTTGCTTCATAGTTTTTTTTATCGGCACTGACTTTTCCAGTTTCCGTGACCAATACACCATTGATCCAGATTTTCGCTGATGAATTGATAATTGGAAAAATTAAAGAAAGCCCCTGCTGATGCGCAGGCAACACAAGCTGTACACGATAGGTAGCAAAGCCCAACAAATCATAATTACCCTGCCGATGCCATGATCCGGGTACCTGGAGATATACGGGTGTTGTGCTTTCAGTAAAATCTGGAGCTAATAACTGATTCCAGTAAAATTCCCACTCGCCTGCTAATCTCAGTTCACCTTTCTTAAAATCGTGCTGTGAGGCCACTAATTGACCTTTTGAGATTTGTGCCTTCCCTGAAAAAAAAGCAAAAATCAGCAAGACTACATATACAATACGCTGTGGGGAGTTCACCATGCAAAAGTACTAAGTACGGATCACATGGTAGTTTTGTTTCCACTAACCAAGTTTAGAAATGCCAGCCAATTTTCAGAGAGGCTTCTGGCGTAAAAAAATCAGGGTTAAATACTTTAGAATCTATTGTTATGGCTGTGTCACCAGCAAGTCGCAAATGCACGGCCACCCAGGGATTCAAATAGAAATTTTTATAAATTTTCCATACATATCCACCTCCAAGAGTAAATACAGCTTGATTATAGTAGGCGGTGCCAAGCTTTGCATCCGTTTGAATCTTTGCTTTCCAATATTCTGCTCCCCCACCTAACCACCATCGCTCAAAATCCCCTTCAAAAAAATAATCGGCAATGGCGGCATATGCCTGAATGTTATTGTTTGTGAACCCTGTCGGCAATATAAAATCAGGAGTATTGATGGTGGCTACTACTGCGCGGTATCGCATATGACTTTTCCCCACCCAAATTGATCCATAGTAACCGCCAGTAATTTATGGAAGGGCATCTAACTCAAAACCTACGGTTGAATTTTGTGCAGTAGTTTCTAACCATAAGCCCGCGATTACTAAAATCGTCAATATTCCTTTCATGAGACTAAAGATAAGCGTACGGTCGCGCAAAATCATTATCACAAAATGGAATTTAAAGGATTCATTATCTTGAACATTATTTTGAAACTATGAAACGCCTGAAAAATTTACTCGTCATTACACTCCTGTTCACTTTCATCTCAACTTCGGCTCAGCAACTTTTTGAATTTAAAAAAGTAGAAACAAATATAACAGCCTCTTTTCGGGCCGCATCAGTGGTTAATGACAACATCGCCTGGGTTAGTGGAAGTCAGGGTACAGTAGGTCGTACAATTGATGGAGGAAAAACCTGGCGTTTCACACAAGTAAAAGGATTTGAACAAGCAGAATTCCGTTCGTTATATGCTTTTGATGCAGAGCGTGCTCTCATTGCAAACGTGGGCTCTCCTGCTTTTATATTATTAACCAGCAATGGAGGTCAACACTGGGATACTGTTTACACCAGCACACATAAAGATGCTTTCTTTGATGGGATCGATTTTTGGAATTCTAAAGAAGGCATTATTTATGGCGATCCCATTGAAGGAAAAATGCTTCTGCTCCGGACCGTGGATGGCGGACTCAGTTGGAAAGAAGTGGCTCAGGCCCCGTTGCTAGAAGCCGGGGAAGCATCCTTTGCTGCCAGCGGAACAGGCATTCGTTGCCTTAACAAAAAGCAAGTCATGATTTGTACGGGAGGTGTTGTTTCCCGCTTGTGGATTTCCAATGATATGGGTGAACACTGGCGGAGTATCAGTGCCCCGATTGTGCAGGGACAGAGTACAACAGGCATTTTTTCTTTCGCACAAAACAAAAAGGTGCTGACCATTGTAGGCGGTGACTTTCAAAAAGAAGACCTGACAACTAACCATCACTTCTACTCCATCGATGGCGGAAAAAATTGGATGATCCCGGTATCAACTATTCGGGGATACCGCGAGTGCGTAGAGACCATAAGTAAAAATGTACTTATAGCGGTAGGCCCATCGGGCGTTGACGCTACCAACAATAATGGTGCTTCGTGGAAAGGAGTATCCGATGAAAAAGGACTGCATGTTTTGCGCAGAGCAAGGAAAGGATCATTGATGATTGCTGCTGGTGGAAAGGGACAAGTCTTTATAGTGAAAAGGAAAGTGTACTACTACTAGTTATTAGTCAATAGTTGTCGGAACTAGTTGCTGATTAAGCGAGCCAGGATTTCCTTTTTGCGTTCGCGGCTTACTGGCAGACGTTTGCCCCCGGCAATCACTTCGTTACCATCTACCGATGTGATGGCAGCAATAGAAACGATGAATGACTTATGAATCCTGATAAAATCATTCGGAGGCAACGTATCTTCAATTGTCTTCATCTTTAGCAAAGTCATAAATTTTTTGGTGTGCGTATAAATCACAATATAATTCTCCATGCCTTCTACATATACAACTTCATCAAAGCGTATTTTCTCATAGCGGTAATCACACTTTACAAAAAAGTAATTTTGTTTTCCCACATTCGTTTCGGCTCCTCTGTTCCTAATCTGATAAAAGTCGTTGGCTTTGTTAACGGCTTTCAGGAAACGATCGAACGGAAATGGTTTTACCAGGTAGTCAATTACATCCAGTTCATATCCCTGCAAGGCAAAGTTTGGATAGGCTGTGGTCATAATGACCATGGGTGGATTTTTAAGTGACCGCAAGAAATCAATGCCGGTGATCTTGGGCATCTGAATATCCAAAAACATCAGGTCAACCTTGTGCTTACTCAACACCTGATTCGCTTCTAACGCATCTTCACAAACCTTCACAACAGACAAAAACTCAACCTGCTTTGCATAGTTTAGCAATCCTTCCTGTGCCAGGGGCTCATCTTCTACAACAATTGTCTGAATACGTGCGCTCATACTATTTCCAACCGCAAATCTACTGAATACATCCCATCTTCATCACGAATGCTCAGGTCGTGTTTGCCTGGGTAAAGAAGTTCTAATCTTCGCTTAACATTTTTTAAGCCAATCCCACCTACGTTAGTTTTAAGAACCCGGTCTGTTGTGTTTATGAAGTTTACTCTCAGTTTATCTCCCTGTCTGCTCAGCTTTATTTCTATGAAATTTTCGAGATCATTGTAATTCGAAACATATTTAAATGCATTCTCCAGGAATGGAATAAGTAAGAAAGGGGCAATTTCAAAACCTGATAGCGATTCAATTTCAATATTCACTCTCACTTTGTCGCTCTTCCGCATTCTTTCCAGTGCTATGAAATTTTTAACATACTCAATTTCCTTCTCGATGGAAATCTTATCTCCCGAACAATCATAAAGTTGAAACCTCAGCAAGTCTGAAAGTTTAATCAGGGTTTCAGCGGCATGGTCTGGATTTTTCCTGATCAGGAAATAGATGCTGTTAATTGCATTAAACAGAAAATGCGGGTTTACCTGAGCTTTCAGGTATTGAAGCTCACTTTCAAGGCGTTGCTTGTCCTGATCACGTATTAGTTTATCAGATTTTATTTTCTCAATGACCAGTTTAATGCCGCACATCAAACCAGTCATTGTGCAAATGGAAATAAATGATGTTTGAACGAGCCCAAAAAAACCGATTTGATACTCTGGCGTATCACTTCCACTAAAAAAAGGAAGAAGACATCCCGCTAATCCGATAGAAAGTAAGATAATAAGTACACCACTCCATAGTATAAATTTTCCATAGAGTCGCTTATAAAGAAAGTGTGGGAAGAAATAATATGCTATCATGTAAAATGAAGCCGCATTAAAAATGAAATAAGTACCAATTACTGCCAACAATAACCATAGGTTCGAATAATATGACTGGTATAGTAAGGTCCAAAAGACCCAATAGGCTAACCACATCACCACATGGTGAACTTTGTACCGGTAGAGTTTTGCCCAGAATGACAGACCAGTTGACATCGGCCTAAAGTAAGATGTTACTGTGGTGCATACGGAATTTCATTGACGAAATGTATAAAATCATTTATGAACTACATCCAACATCAAGTAAACAACTATCCATATCCCTTGAAAAGGCATATCGTTAAATGATGTCGGTTGGTCAATTCAGATCGCTGCTTGGTCAATCAAAATTTATTAAGTCAAGACTGCCCTGTTTCTTCGAATCAAAAATCAAACACAAATACAATGAAACGATTATTCACTGTTCCCGCCATCGGGTTGATACTCGCCTTCCTGCTGGCACACGAAGTAACAAAAGCCCAGGTTTATTTTACGTCTGAAGTAAAAGGAAAGGGCAAGCCCATGATTCTTATTCACGGACTTTACTGTAATGGTGAGGTTTGGAAGGAAACCATGGAGCGCTATCAGCAGCAGTATGAATGTCATGTGCTCACATTAGCTGGTTTTGGTGGCCATGCACCTAATCTGAACGATCATTTTCTCGAATCAGTAAAGGATGATATTATACAATACGCTAAGGATAAGAAACTAAACAAGCCGGTAATTGCTGGTCATAGCATGGGTGGATTTATTTCACTGTGGGCCGCTTCAAGTGCACCCGGACTTTTTGAAAAAGTATTAGCCGTTGACGGTGTTCCGTTTATGACGGCACTTCAGATGCCGAATGCAACTCCCGAATCAGCCAAGCCAATGGCAGAAAACATGCGCAGCATGATGAGTACCCTTACGCCAGAGCAAATTAAGATGAACCAAAAAATGTATTTACCAACGATGATACAAAGTCAAGATCGTATTGAACAAATTTCTTTTATTGCACAAAAGTGCGATTCAAAGACCATAGGACAAGTTATGTATGAAATGTTTACCATCGACTTACGCCAAACGGTAGCCAGCATTGATTGTCCGGTGTTGCTTTTGGGCGCATGGGTTGCCTATAAGGATTACGGTGTTACCAAAGAAAGTGCTACTAATTCTTATACAGCACAACTAAAAACTGTAAAGAATGCCAAAGTCGAAATGAGTGATACCGCCAGGCACTTCATCTTTTATGATGATCCCGCATGGTTCTATCAGAAGGTTGATGGCTTTTTGGGAAATCTGTAATTAGGAACGAGTAGTGAGTATTGAGACCGAGACTCAGGACTCAAGACTCACGTCTAATCCAACATTTCATCAAGAAAAGCCTGCATCACATCAAACATCAAAGAAAGGGGCAATCAATCTGCTTACTTTCATCGTTGAATTAAATAAAGTCTTCAACTAAAAACTTCAATTATGAAACGGATCATCAACAAACCCCTTGCCTGGCTTGCTGCTTGTGCCACTCTATTTTCATTCACAGAAATAGGCGGTGAGAGCTACACCATTTCTCTGAACGACAAAGTACTGGTAAAACAGCATGTTTGGCGCGATGCCACCATCCCAAGTTTTACACTTGATGGAAGCGCAGCCAACGATCAGCTTACGATTAATTACAATGAATGCGGACAGATTGGAAAGAAGCGCACGATTGCATTAAAAGACGACAGCCAGGTGTCCTTAAAAGAATGGCGCATGGGCGATGGTATTGCAGACATGAAAATCAACGTGAAAGAAATCATTGCCGTGCAGAATAAGAGCAAGAACTCATTGCAACTCGTCTATTCCTCCTTTGAAGTTTCTAAAGGCCGTGTGCTTGCTTCACTTAAAAAAAATGATTCCATAGCGAGCAAGCAGTAAATGACTGACCATTTCCATTTTTACAATTACCGCGCAGCCCTTGCGCGGTTTTTTATTTCTCCTGGGGTCGGTCGGGGTACTCATTGTTTTGCTTATATTAGATAGTCCTACTTTGTCAGGTTACAATAAAAAAGAGAGAGAATTGATCATGTTGCAAGCCTCACCCAACAACGTTCTTCAACTCGCACCACTCGAAGATGCCCTCTCCCGCGGGAGAGGGCAAACTGAATTATCGGTTAGCAGAAAAGAGGAGATGGGTGAGGCTAAACAATTTATCAAAAAAAGCTATTTACTGAATAAATCTAAACCTGACAAAGAGGAATAGTATCTTAAAGTTATTATCAGGAATTAAACATATCCACTTATGCTCGGACTCACCCCCCTTGGAATAGTTCACACGGCTATCAGTCTGCTGGCAGTCGGTGCAGGAGTTACCGCATTTGTCCGTGACGGTAGAATTACCTGGGAAAACACGATCGGAAAATTCTACGTGGTAACTACCATCCTTGTCTGCCTTACAGGATTTGGCATCTTTCAACATGGTGGATTTGGGAAGCCTCATGCCTTGGGAGTAATTACCTTAGTAGTGCTGGCCATTATTTATGCAGCTAGCACGAAAGACACCCTATTCGGAAAGCTCACACCGTATATCATTATGGTTTGTTATTCGATGACTTTCTTTTTTCACATAATTCCAGGTATTACAGAAACTGCCACACGATTACCTCTTCATGCTCCGCTCGCCTCGGGTCCTGAAGATCCTAAGATTCAAAAAGCTGTGGGAATTTGCTTTGTGTTGTTTGTGATTGGCACGACTATACAAGTGAGAAAATTACGAGCCCGGTTACAATAAATCGTCACCGCGATCCTGACTAATTCCGGGATTCACCTGATTAACTTAGCGACTGCCTCCGCGGTGAATTCCTCGTTTAATTGTCATTACCTTTTTTGGTCCGTAAGGTTTTGAAATTTGCAATGAAGTAGATTTTATGTTTTAAGAGATGCTCATTATTATTTCTGATTGATCAGATCAAAAGAATAACGCATCCATTTTTTTAGTTGAGGAGTTATGTCTTCAGTGCTATCAATGGGCACGATGTGGGCAACACGATGTTTCGAAGTTTGTAGAAATTTTGATACAGGGGGAACATCTTCCACATGATCGAGAAAGAATTCAATATCCAGGTGATCTTTCTTCACTTTAATAGCCATAAAGGTGCTCTTCGTTTTTAGAAAAATAACATCCGGGCGCACGGTTTCTTCCCGGTATGGTCCGAATGAACCAACTAATGCCAGAACCCGATCACAGAGCTTCTTTAATTCTGGAGGTCGTTTTAAGAACAAATCCTCCTTGCGAATGAGTATGCAGGTATGATACTGGTTGGCATTCTTAAAGCTTCGTCCGCAGGTAGGGCATTTCCACATAAAAAACGGCATGTGAATTTATATGACCAGATAATAACCTACTAATATCGCCAGCTTTTCACATCGGCACCTTTAGGAGCGGTTTCTTGAATACGTTTTAAAATCTTCGGCAGGTACATGGTATTGTACCGAAGTCTTGACACGTAGTTTGGATTTTCCTGATCGCCATTCCAGCAGTGTTCAGCGCGATCGCCATAATCTACTTCTCCGTTATAAAATGGATTCATTGTTTTCTTTAAAAATTCTTCCGTCAGGTACACTGCATTGTTGAGATAGTAGTTATCCATATCGCCACAATAAATGTGAATCTTGCCTTCCAGTTTCGGTCCTAAGGTTTTCCAGTCGCGTTCGAGAATATATCGCAAATCATAGTGTTCGCGCCAGTAAGCTGCTACCGTTGAATCGATCGTACCGGTTTCTTTATTAAAAATTCTTTTTGGATATCCATCGTCCCCTTGCGGTGAATAAACTGCTTCCCAAATATCCCATTGCTGTCCGCTGCGCGACTTTGTACCCAGCGCTAACTCATAGTGGTTGGTCTCTTCCATGGTATTTTGAATCTGGCCCAGGTAATTGCGATGGGCTGGCCGCGGCAGCTTTTTAAAATCGCTATCGTACCAATATGCATTTTTGTCTTTGTAAATATCCACAAGGCAATATGCACGAAAGTCGATGGGATCAGGGCAGGCTGCAAAGCAACCGTTAAAGTCATCCGGATAAAACATTTGTACAGCCAGTGCTTCCCAACCACCGGTAGAACCTCCATACGTAAAACGGGCCCAGCCTTTACCGATGCCGCGGAATTTTTTTTCAATCTCAGGAAGCAACTCTTTCATGATGGCATCTCCATACGGCCCGAGGTTCGCTGAGTTCACGGCATACGAATCATCGTAGTAGGGATTGGCATGTTGAATCTCCACGACCAAAAAGCGCGGGAAATTTTTGCTCGTCCATTGCTTGTAGAAATTATGTGCTTCTTGTTTTTGAAACTTGTTGTATCCATAGATTCCAAAACGCTCGGAGTAATCAGTAGTATCCATATCCGCTGCAGGTGGTTCAGTACTGAAGCCACCGAAATCGCTGGGGAAGTGACCATGAAAAATCATGAGCGGATAGCGCGCTTCCGGATGTTCATCAAATCCTTCAGGCACCAATACATGTGCACCAAGAAACATGGGCCGTCCCCAAAATTCCGAAAGAAGTTGGCTCTGAATTTTAATGTGCTT
>JAKEEN010000059.1 GCA_022616575.1 Flammeovirgaceae bacterium | reverse complement strand
ATTGGCAACCCCAGTTTCTGAAGCCGCTGTAAAAAATTCTTTTCTGCTTCCGTTCTTCGCGTAATACGATGAAAAATATATTGATCAACATTCTTTTCCAGCGTAACACTCACGGGCCCGATATTATCTCCGCGTAAGCGATACTTGCCGTATTTAAAAGAAAGGTCAAAAACAATTTTACCGGATTCGTCACTTTTATCTTCACCTATAGTGTTTCCAAAAAGATCAGCTGCTTCGGTAGTTTCTGCGCTATGCAGTTCTGAGAGTGTGAGGATGGGGGCCGGATCAAAATCGTTTTTCTGAATTTCAAATCCACTGGCTTCCACGTCATCAAATGAGGCTATCAACGGGGCCACAAACCGGTTGTAGTAATTCTCTTCCAGGTTTTTTGGTATGGTAACCAGTTTCTTTGAAAGAAAGGGAATCAGTTTTTTTCCATCCACATATTTTTCATATCCATAAAGCTTGCCGTTCAACACCATCCAGGCTGGATGTTTGCAGACCAGGTACGCCTGTGGATTTGGTAAATCCACTTTCTTGCCTTCGTAAAAAATAGTTGGGTAGTAATCGGTGTTTTCAGGGGTGCGTTTAAAATGAAATTGAATGGTGGCCTTCTTCGCTAACACATCTACTTTGCGCCAGGTGGGCTCGCCATCATTACCCATTTCATAAAGTTGCTTTCCTTTAATACGGTCAAGCACCTTGGCTCTTCGCTTTTCCATGTACTCTTCGATTTGTTCGATGAGCAACTCATTTTCTTTGGCCTTGGCCCATGTCTTACTAAAGAATTCTTCAGGTTTCACGAGCTTACGTGCAAAATGCTTCACTACCGCATCTTGCGACATGGAGTCCATAATCTCGATCAGCTCAAAATCGCGGTCGTCAAGGCCCTTTGAGAATTCACGGGCGTTTTTTGATGAGATATTCTGATGCTGGAAGGTGAGTTTACCCTTCTCATCCAGATGAACGATATACGACTCAAATACATAGCCGAGATACTCGTGTTGGTACACCGAGTAAATGATTTGAAACGGCTGTGAAGCAGATACCTTCATGTATGTGCAGTTTTCCGGTTTTACAAAAAAACGGAACTTGCAATCTAATAATTTTGAAGGAAAGATGCCCGATAAAATGGAGGTAATTTAACACCTCTAAAGGTGATTTACCGACACAAAACGCGAGGCAAGAACAGCGGGTCTCCATGAAATGAAGACGGTAATGAGGGTTACAACAGCCACTGTGGTGATGAAATCCGAAGGGATCATCTTTACCGGGTAGCCGGTGGAAACGGCCGAGGCCATGCCCATCGACACAAGACCGTAATTCATTTGTAGCCAGCATAAAATTCCGCCAAGCAGTAAACCTAGCAAAGCTCCCGAGAGTGCAATCAAGGAACCTTCGAATAGGAAAACTTTCCGGATGAGATTTTGATCGGCACCCATGGCGGATAAAACAGAGATGTCTTTTCTTTTATCTAAGGCCAGCATCATCAGGCAGAAAAAAATATTGATCGACCCAATGCCGAGCAAAATAACAAAGGCGAGGAATGTGAACAGCTTTTCCATCTTCAGCAGACGGTACAAATCGGTATGCTGCTCTTGCTGATTTAAAACGTTAAATGATTGGCCTAAGAAGTTTTTGAGTTCCACCTGCACATCAGCAAGAGCATGCCCTTCTTTAATTTTTATTTCAAGCGAGGTTCTGCGGTTTTGATAATTGGTCAATTCTTCGGCAAATGAAAGCGGAACGATAACATAATTGTCATCAAGATTCTGGACGATAGAAAAAACACCGGCCGGCACGATGTTTTTGCGCGTATACAAATTTGATGGATCGAGTGAGGCTTTTACATTCCGGATATAATAGACCTGAAGCGTGTACATAGGATTATCAACAGCAATCGACAATGCATATTTCAATCCCTGGCCGATCAAGGCAAAGTTGGCAGATCCTTGCTTTAATTTCAATTCACCATCAACGATGGCATTATCAATTCGTTTTTGATCGATAAAATTATCGCTTACCCCCTTTATTGTCACCACCTGGTTGGCATCGCGGTAGCGAACATACGCGTAGTCTTCAATTACTTCAGTAAGAATGGCAACACCCTCAATTGATTTAATTTCTTGGCGAAGCGAATCTGAAATGATAAATGATTTTCCTTTGCTGGCCTGGATCTTCAACTCAGGATCAAACGTGCTGTTGAGAGAATACAGTAAATCACCGAGGCCGTTAAAAACGGATAGTACTATTACTAAAGCTGCTGTGCTGAAGGCCACCGCAATAACGGAGAGTATAGAAATGATGTTAATGAAATTCTTCTTTCGCTTCGAAACGAGATAACGCCTGGCGATGAAAAATGGAAGATTCAAAATTTCGGATTTCAGGTTTCAAGTTATGAATTTGAAACCTGAAATCTGAAACTATTTTTTGTCAGTGGGTGGAATGTTCAGGTTCTTCAGCAGTTCATCCATGCGCAAAGCATTCTCCTCTACCTCATCAATATAAAAGACCAGTTCAGGTACAATGCGAAGTTGCTTGCCTACGCGGTCACCCAGGGCTTTACGGATTTCGCGTTTATGATTGTTGATTTTTTCCAAGGTGGCCTGTTTTTCTTTAGCCAGCATCATGCTGATATAAATTTTGGCAACACTCAAATCAGGACTTATGCGCACGTCTGCTACGGTTACAAAGACATTATTAAGAATCCCTTTCTTATCGCGCTGAAAAATGTCGCTGATCTCTTTCTGAATTAACCTCGAAACTTTCTGCTGTCGTGTAGAGCCTGTCATGCGGCAAAGTTAACAGTTGTGCGTTCACCATTAACCCTTAAGTTTGAGGAATTTTTTATTTCAAATTGCTGTGTTAGGTTATTTCCGGATAAACGACCCTTACAGGCTGCTGGGCCTGTTCCTTATCTTATTAATGGTGGCCTTGCCAACTTTAATTGACTGGCCAGGACTCACCCACCTGGAGTTGCATTCGTTTCTTGTCGGGGAGAAAATGAATGATGGTTTCAGCATGTACAGCGAAATAGCAGACCATACACCGCCTCTGGCGGCCTGGCTGTACGAAGCTTTTGATTTTGTGTTTGGGCGCTCGGTGGCAGCCAGACATATCATGGCTTTCATGTTGATTTATTTTTTGAGTTGCTTTGTCGGCTTCTTCTTCATCAACAGAAAAGCCTTTGGAGAAAACACCTATGTGCCTTCATTGATCTTCGGCCTGCTTATGCTTTTATCATTTGATACCCTGGTGCTATCGGCTGATTTATTTCAATTGGTCTTTTTGCTGCTGGCGCTCAATAACCTGATTAAGATCGTGGAGTTTCGCGAACAACGTGATGAAACCATTTTTAATCTCGGTTTATTCCTGAGTGGAGCTTCTTTATGTAGTGCATATTCATTGATAAACCTGCCTGGATCAATCCTGATCCTCATACTTTTCACGCGTACTTCGCTAAGGCTGCATCTTCTCATGCTCTTTGGCTTTTTATTACCGCATCTCATATTAATCACCCTGGCGTATTGGCGGGATACGCTCCCTGATTTTTTAAACTACTATTACATTCAAAATATTCTTGACACCACCGGCTCTTTGCTTCCATGGACAAACTACTTTTTATTGGGTGCGGTGCCGCTTTTCTTCATGGTCATTTCATTGATAATCGTGAATCGGGAGGCTCGAACCACCAAATATCAATCGCAGGTACTGCAGGTACTGCTTGTTTGGATGGGCTTTTCGTTTCTTCAAATTTACCTCACCCCTTCACTGCGGCCGCAAAACTTTATCATACTAGCGCCCTCATTCACTTTTTTCATTACTCATTTTTTCCTTTTAATCCGAAGAAGAAGATTTGCAGGACTTAATACATGGATTCTCTTCTTTGGTGTGATTGCCACTCATTACCTGGTGAAGTATGATTTTATAAACCAAATCGATACCTCACATTTGCTCGTTAAAGCACCATCAGAAAAAGTGAAAGAAAAAATCTTGGTGCTGACTAAGGATTCAGAATTATATCAAAGCGCTGAAGCAGGCTCCCCGTTTTTCAATTGGAGATTCGCTGAATCTATTTTCAACGAAATGGATTATTACGAAAATGTTTTAAAAGCAGATGCGGCCTTTCGTAAAGAACTTCCCAGGGTAATCATTGATCCTGAAAGCAGGATGCAAAAAGTATTTGAAAGAATACCGTGGATTGAGAAGAAGTATCAGCAAAAAGGTAAGAAGTATATCTTGAATTTGAATGCCGAGTAACGAATGATGCATTGCGAGTGCAGAATTTCGATTTCATTTCAGAATTAACAAGCTTGAATGAAGAACAAGCGGCAATTTTTTATGAACAATGAAATTTTGAGTTCACATCAAAATTCGCAACTCACAATTCTTCATTCACAATTCAAGAAAATCTAACAACCGATTTTAGCCACCCTTCTCTCATGCCGGCCGCCTTCGAAACTGGAATGAAGAAAGGTATCAAGAATTTTCTCGGCTTGTTCGTAACTAACAAACCGGGCGGGGATACAAACTACATTAGCATTATTATGCTGGCGCGCTAAAGCGGCCACTTCTTCTTTCCAGCAAAGAGCGGCCCGAATTCCCTGGTGTTTGTTTGCTGTGATGGCAACGCCATTGGCACTTCCGCAAAGGAGCAAACCTAAATCAAATTTTTTCTGCTCTACTGCAAATGCCACAGCATGCGCAAAATCAGGGTAGTCAGTAGACTCCGGGCTGTAGGTGCCAAAATCTTTGATCACATATCCATTTCGCTCAAGCCACTGTTTGAGTAGTTCTTTATGCTCAAATCCTGCGTGATCGCATCCTATTGCTATTGACGGCATCATAAACTTTGCTTCGCTTTATTTTTGGCTACTCTTGATGACAGAATGATACTGATCTCAAAGAGCAGATACAAAGGTATGAAAATCAAGGTTTGGCTAAGCGGATCGGGTGGGGTAATTATAGCCGCAATAATGAGAATAATAACGATTGCATGTTTGCGATATTTCTTCAGAAATGCTGGCGTTAATAGCCCTATTTTGGTAAGAAAATAAATTACGATAGGTAATTGAAAAAGCATGCCACTTCCAAATACCAAAGCCACGATGGTTGAAACATACGAAGTAATATCAAACTCATTCACAATCATCTCGCTGATCTGGTAGTTAGCCAAAAAGAAAATTGTGATCGGGCAAAGCACAAAATATCCGAACAATATGCCCGACAGAAACATGAGTGTAACCCAAAACACGGCCCCCTTCGAAACTTTTAATTCACTCGACCGAAGGCCTGGCTTAACAAAACGCCACAACTCCCAAAACACGTAGGGGAATGCCGCAATAATACCGATGATGAACGAAGCCATTACCTGCATAGAGAATTGGCCGGTCATATACCGGCTTTGAATTTTCATTTTAATTTCTTGTGGGCAGAAAGTTTCAGGCGAGTTTACCAATTGACCGAGTTTGCACAACCATGTGAAGGTTGGGAAACTGGCACGTGCGGGGGCAAATACAATGTTGTCAAAAATCCAGGATGAAAAAACAAAGCTGACAATCGTAAAAATAACAATGGCAATCAGGGCCCGTACTACGTGCCAGCGCAATTCCTCCAGGTGACCGAGGAAAGACATTTCATTTTCAACAGACATTCGCGCAAGATAACAGGATCAGCATCATTTCTCCGAAGGATTCTTTTTCCCGGCTAAAAGTTTTTTGATGGTTTCGGTAAGTCGCTTTTCGCGGGTCTCTTCCTTCTTGGCTGAAGTAATCCAAACAGCATATTCTTTTCGATTGGTGTATGAGAGTGATTGAAAGAATTTTTCTGCTTTCGCTGACCGGGCTAATGCGCCCTTCAAATCATCAGGAAGGTTTACGATTCGTTCCTCCATGTCAGGCTCAATCTCGACCTGTATTTTATCGCCTACACCTTTGTTTATGGCTTGGCGAATATCTTTTCTCACGATTATCACATGGCAGCCCGTGCCCATATTGGCCAATATGCCACGGTATGGATGTCCGTCAAAAGTGGCTTTTACCTTGATGTGCGCCTTGGAGCCATACACTTTTTCGACATCAAATGGAATCGAAATAAAAGCCGTGTCCATTCCATCGTCTGGCTTTTCTAAAACAGCAGTGAATTTTTTCTTATTCGATGTTGGCATACCCACTTACTACTCAAAAGAATTTGATCCTTACTACGCATACAAGGGAAACTTCTTCATGAACGCGTTCACTTTCTTCTTCACACCCTTCAGTTTTTTTTCATCTGCCGGCTTCTTCAATACTTCATCAATCAGGTCAACCACCTTTACAATATCTTTTTCTTTGAGGCCACGGGTGGTTACTGCCGGAGTGCCTATCCGCATACCCGATGTTACCATTGGTGATTGAGTATCAAAAGGCACCATGTTTTTGTTTATGGTGATATCTGCTTTGATCAGCGATTCTTCTGCTTGTTTTCCGGTTAAATTTTTCGAACGAAGGTCAATCAACATCAAATGGTTATCAGTACCTCCTGAAATAATTTTATAACCACGCTTCACAAATTCTTCGCCCATTACTTTCGCATTCTTTGCTACCTGCACAATGTATTGTAAGTAATCATCCGAAAGTGCTTCGCCAAAAGCAACGGCTTTGGCAGCGATGACATGTTCTAATGGTCCGCCTTGTGTGCCGGGGAAAACACCACTATCGAGTATGGAAGAAATTTTTCTGATCTCTCCTTTCGGGGTTTTCAGTCCCCATGGGTTATCGAAATTCTTTCCGATCATAATCACGCCACCGCGCGGTCCGCGCAACGTTTTGTGCGTTGTAGTGGTAACAATATGGCATTGCTCAAGCGGATCATTCAATAAACCCCGCGCTATTAATCCAGCCGGGTGAGAAACATCCGCCAAAAGCAAAGCTCCAACAGCATCGGCAGCGGTCCTTAATTTTTTATAATCCCAATCACGGCTATAGGCAGATGCACCACAGATAATCATCTTCGGTTTTTCCCGTTGAGCAATTTCCAGCACTTTATCAAAGTTGATCAGCCCGGTTTCCTGCTCAACACCGTAGAATGAAGGTTGATATAGTTTTCCCGAGAAGTTTACGGGTGAGCCATGGGTTAAATGACCACCATGGGACAAATCAAACCCTAAAATTTTATCACCCGGTTTTAAACAGGCAAGCATCACGGCCGCATTGGCCTGCGCCCCTGAATGTGGTTGCACGTTGGCCCAAGTGGCACCAAACAACTCTTTAATGCGATCAATCGCCAGCTGTTCCACTTCATCCACCACCTCGCACCCGCCATAATATCTTTTTCCGGGAAGGCCTTCAGCATATTTGTTCGTCAAGACAGAACCCTGTGCTTTCATCACTTGGGGTGATACAAAATTTTCGGAGGCGATCAATTCAATGCCGCTTTCCTGACGATGTTTTTCTTTTTCAATAAGGTCGAAGGTGATTTTGTCGCGTTTCATCTTTTGATGTGTTGATGTGTCCAGGTGTTGATGTGTTAATTAAGATGGTTATGTTTTTTCGCTGCAAAGTGCGAGGCAAAAGCCTCATTTTCAAATTTTCAAATCACCAAATTTTCAAATTGATTTCACCAGCTTCCGCTACTCCCGCCACCGCCAAAGCTTCCGCCACCTCCAGAAAAACTGCTGCTGCCCGAAGATGATGACCAACTGCCTGAACTCCGGCTTGAGCCTGATGAAGATCCACCACTACTGTTCCAGCCTTTGAATTTTGCTTTCAATTTTGGATTTCGCGAAATGATAATCCGAACAATCGGAACGGTCACAGCGTAAACAATGAAAAGAACAATCCCAGCGAATGTACCAATCACAATCCAGGGGAAGAAAGCATAAAAAGGCAGCAGAAAAGCATAGAGGCCCCAACCAAAGCATCCTTCTGTAAAGAGCGCTCTCATTGTGAAAATCGCGAGAATCAAAAAGATCATAAAGCCAATTCTTATTCGCTCGCCTATTGAAAGACTTTCCAGATCGCTGTTTTCGTCTGAGGCAACATATTCGCCACCGATGGTCATAATAATCGCGTTGATGGCTGCCCTTACTCCGGCATCATAGTCATCTCTTCTGAAATTGGGTGCTATCTCGTTTCGGATAATCTGACTGCTTTGGGCATCGGTTAAAACACCTTCTAATCCATACCCAACTTCAATTCGAATTTTGTGATCATCAACGGAGATTAAAAGCAATACTCCATTGTCCTTATCTTTTTGTCCAAGCTTCCATTTTTCTGCAACGCGCATTGAATAGTCTTCCAACACGTCTCCATCCAACGACTGAACAATCAAAATGGCAATTTGATTGGACGTTGAATCTTCATACTTGCTTAGTTGCTCCTCGAGCTCATGAACTGCCTGCGCTGTAAGCACATGTGCATCATCATGCACCCGATGCCCCCAAAGTTCAGGCACGGGTTTTTGGGCAAAAGCCACCAATGACACTACCAGCACAAACAATATTATAAATGACCTCATCTTCAAATTTTCAAATCGCCAAATTTTCAAATTAATCACCACGAATCACTCGAACCCCCACCGCCCGAAAATCCACCACCACCAAAATCACTTCCTGAACCCCACGAACCACCACTCCGTCCGAAACCCCCGCCCAACATCGGGCCTAAAAATCCTCCGCCAGAAGACCAATACCCGCCACCTCCTCCACGCCTACGCGAAGCGATAATGATGAAAATAATAATGATCACAATCGTCACCCAGGGAGACCGCTTCTTCTTTATCCGCTTCACCGGGTTTTCATTTTTATATTCTCCTTTAATGGATTGAATGATGCCCATGACCCCCGCTTTCACACCTTCACCATATTGACCTTGTCTGAAAAACGGAGCTACCTCATTTCGGTTAATTTGGCTTGAACGCATGTCAGTTAAAGCACCTTCCAACCCGTAACCAACCTCAATGCGCATCTTTTTATCTTCCAGGGCTATGAGAAAAAGAACCCCGTTGTCTTTGCCGGCCTGGCCTAGCTTCCACTCTTTGAAAACACGATTTGCATACTCATCAATATCATCGCCATCAAGCGATGGGATAACGAGCACCCCAATCTGATTTGACGTAGAGTCTCGCTCTTGCTTAAGAATATACTCTAACTCTGTTTTTATGGATGGGTCTATTACCCCCGCTTCATCGTGCACCCAAACGCCTCCATGAGAAGGAATGCTTCGCTGACCAAGCAAGATGCCCGGAAGGGTTACAAGTAAAATCAGGAGGAAATTTTTAACACGCATGGGGTCAAAACTGTTTTTAGAAATTTCAGACCCAATTATTCTACACGAAGATCATCCCGTAATTCATTCGCATCATCGGCTGTTTTCACAAAGCCCTTCTCCAACAATATTTCACCACAGCGTTTAATGGCTGCTTCAATTCCATCCACTACTTTGTTTTTTCTGATTTGGTCAATCAATCCAGCCACGAGTTTATCCCATTCCTTTTGATCTACCACTTTACT
>JAKEEN010000008.1 GCA_022616575.1 Flammeovirgaceae bacterium | reverse complement strand
GTTCACCATTTAAGCCAAAGTAAAGGGTGATCACATCTGCCTCACGTTGAGTAAGGGTCGACAGTGCACGTTGTACTTCTTTGCGAAGTGAATCATTCATCAGACCGGAGTCTGGGGTTTCTTCACTGTCGTTTTCAAGTACATCGAGTAAACTGTTTTCTTCACCTTGCACAAACGGTGCATCCATCGAAACGTGACGACCTGAGATCTTCATGGTGTCAACAACTTCAGCGGTAGTTACATCCAGTACTTCAGCAAGTTCTTCGGGTGAAGGCTCGCGTTCATACTTCTGCTCAAGCTCAGAAAATGTTTTAGAAATTTTATTCAGTGAACCTACGCGGTTCAAGGGAAGGCGCACGATACGGGATTGCTCAGCCAACGCCTGTAGGATCGATTGGCGGATCCACCATACTGCATACGAAATGAATTTGAAACCACGTGTCTCATCGAAACGCTGGGCTGCTTTAATCAACCCGAGGTTTCCTTCGTTAATCAAATCCCCTAATGAAAGACCTTGATTCTGATATTGTTTTGCTACCGACACCACGAAGCGTAAGTTGGCTTTCGTAAGCTTTTCAAGAGCAATCTGGTCGCCCTCTTTAATACGCTTGGCTAACTCCACTTCTTCATCGGGAGTTAACAGATCCACCTTACCAATTTCCTGAAGATACTTATCCAGCGACTGGCTCTCGCGGTTAGTAATTTGTTTACTGATCTTTAGTTGTCTCATGCGCTATACAGACCTACGGATTTTCGTTCAATTTAGTTTAAAAAACGACACTTTCAATTATTGCTGAGCAGCCGGAGCGCTTTCTTCTTTCTTGGGAGGTCTTGGTAACAACACCTTTCTTGAAAGTCTGAATTTCCCGGTTTTCTTATCGATTTCGATAAGTTTTACTTTCACTTCTTCACCAACTTCCATGACCCCATCCATCGTTTCGAGACGTTCCCATTTAATCTCGGAGATGTGTAATAAACCATCTTTGCCAGGCATAAATTCCACAAACGCTCCGAAAGGCATAATCGATTTCACTTTTCCATCGTACACTTGCCCTACTTCGGGAACAGCGACAATACCTTTAATACGTCTTAAAGCAGCTTCCATGATTTCCTTGCTGGTGGCGAATACGTTTACATAGCCTCTGCCATCTTTCTCTTCAATAACAACGGTAGCGCCCGTTGTGTTTTGAATGTCTTGTACTACTTTTCCACCCGGACCAATTACCGCACCGATCATTTCTTTGTCGATCACAACCGTTTCAGCTCTTGGGGTATGAGGTTTGAGGTCTCCTTTAGGAGCGCTCAAGGTCTTCTTCATCTCATTTAGAATATGGGTACGGCCTTCTTTCGCCTGCATCAACGCTTCCTTCATTACTTCGAAAGTCAGTCCATCAACTTTTAAGTCCATTTGGCAAGCCGTAATACCTTTATCCGTACCGGTAACTTTGAAATCCATATCACCGAGGTGATCCTCGTCACCAAGAATATCAGAAAGGATAGCATACTTGCCAGTTTCGGAATCAGAGATCATACCCATAGCAATACCTGAAACAGGTCCGCTAATAGGAATACCAGCATCCATCAGCGCTAAGGCACCCGCACAAACAGTAGCCATTGAAGACGACCCGTTAGATTCCAGAATATCAGATACTACACGAATTGTGTATGGGTTTTCAGCATCCGAAGGAAGTACCTGTTTCAATGCACGAAGCGCCAGGTTACCGTGGCCGACTTCGCGTCTTCCGGGACCTCTGTTGGGCTTTACTTCACCCGTAGAAAAACCCGGGAAGTTATAATGCAAAATGAACTTATTAGAGCCCTCATACATGGCACCATCAATCATTTGCTCATCAAGTTTAGTACCTAAGGTAACTGTGGTTAACGATTGGGTTTCACCGCGGGTAAAGACGCTTGAACCATGTGCTGAAGGAAGATAATCCACTTCACTCCATATGGGTCTGATTTCCTTAGTCTTACGCCCATCTAAGCGCACGCCTTCATTAAGAACCAGGTTGCGCGCTGCTTTCTTGTTGATTTCCTTAAAGTAACGCTTTACAAGGTCCTTATTAACAGTAGTGTCTTCAGGTAAAGAATCAATGTATTCATCAAGAATAGCCTTAAAGCCTTCACTTCTCTCTTTCTTATTAGTCAATTGCTTTCTGGCGTGGGCATAGACTTTATCATAGAAAAGATCATAGCATTCCTTTTTCAGGTTTTCATCTTTTTCCTCGTGATCGTATGTACGCTTTACTGTTTTGTCAGCCGCCTTGGCTAATTCAATTTGAAGATTGCATTGAACTTTAATAGCATCATGGGCTGCACGAAGGGCTTCGATCATATCATCCTCTGATACTTCTTTCATCTCTCCCTCTACCATCAAAATATTCTCAAGGGATGCAGCAACGATCAAATCAATGTCGGCACTTTCCTTATCCTTTAAAGAAGGATTGATCACAAATTTTCCATTTACCCTGGCAACACGTACTTCAGAGATTGGTCCCTGAAAGGGAATATCAGAAACAGATAATGCGGCTGAGGCAGCAAAGGCAGCTAATGAATCGGGCAAGGCACCTGGATCGCCTGAAATCAAGTAGATCATTACTTGAGTTTCAGCATGGTAATCATCTGGGAAAAGTGGACGAATGGCACGGTCAACCAAACGACTGATCAGGATTTCATAATCAGACAGTTTGCTTTCACGCTTTAAAAACCCCCCGGGGATTTTACCCGTGGAAGCGAATTTTTCCTGATAGTCAACTGATAGAGGCAGGAAGTCTGCACCTTCTACGCCCTCTTGTGCAGATACAACCGTAGCGAGCAACATGGTATTGCCCATTTTTAAAACAACCGAACCGTCTGACTGACGGGCTAATTTACCGGTTTCAATAGTGATTTCTCTTCCATCCGGGAGGAGACATGATTTTGTAATTACAGTAGGTTTCATAATAGATAGTGTAGCGCGAACCGCTACGTGTTTAAATGCAAAAAGGGAACCTTGTTTGGTCCCCTGGGTGCATATTGATATTCTTATTTTCTGAGATCTAAGTCGGTGAGAACAGCCCTGTAACGGGTAATGTCGGTGCTCTGCAAATAGTTGAGGAGCTTTTTACGCTTACCTACCAACTTTAAAAGGCCTTGTTGAGTTGAAAAGTCCTTTTTTGCTACTTTCAAGTGCTCAGTTAGCTCATTGATGCGCTTGGTGAAGAGTGCAATTTGAGATTCTGCTGAACCGGTGTCTGTGGCAGACTTACCGTGACCGCTTTTCTTAAAAATCTCTTTCTTTGTTTCTTTTGTCAGCATTTTAGTTTACTACTTTAATTTCAAGCGGCAAAGGTATAAAAAGGGCATTTGAAATGCAAAAAACCGTTAATCGTTATTCGTTAATAGTTGATTGGGGTGTGCGTTTGGACACGAAGCTTCCTTTTGAGGATTGAGTAGAAACAACTTGCCGAGCCCCAAACCCTTGCTCACATCTAACTAACAATTAACAAATGACAGCAAACTGATTATGTCGATTTAGGCTCGAATCTCTTCACCAACTTATCCCACAATACGAAGTAGTAATCAGACTCAAAAAGACGGGCATCGCGTCTGGCTTGGCGCAAAAACGAAATACCTATAATCAGGAGTACCAGGTCAGCCAGCCAAACACCCAATTCCACGCTTATAATTCCTTCTTTAGCCCACTTCTCCCCTTGCATAGTAAGCAGGTAGAAGATGATAAAAAACAGAATAGAGACCAGAAAAGGTACTCCTAATCCCCCTCTTTTAATAATGGACCCCAAGGGCGCTCCAATCAGGAACATGGCAATACAAGCCAACGAATTGGAAATAATCTTATGCCATTGAATTCTAAAGACCCTCAGTTCAGTATTGTAAGTATCGATAGTGGTTGTATTGGCTGAAAGTTGGTTCTTATTTTCCCGGGCACGCCCGGCAGCACTTGCATATACATCCTGGGTTGGATTTATGTTGATCAGGCTATCAATTTTTGCAGTGATTGCAGAGTCCGTGAGTACTACTTTCTTGTTGGCAGGTGGCTGAATGATTCTTGACTTACTTACCATGGGTTTTCTTCTTATGCGGCTTGGTTTCTCCTTTTCAACAATATCCTGAGTTACTTTGTCCGGTTTTATAGTTGTAATCTGTTGCTCAGGCTCGGGTTGTGAATAGGTTGGTCTGTAAATCTTCATGATTGAATCCCGTTCAGCATTGCTCAAATGCAACGATCCTGGTAATGAAAGGGAATCCGTAAGACCATAAAAATCAAAAAACGAGAATGACTTGGCATAGAAACTCACTTGCTGACTCTCTAATTGCTTTCGTACTGAGTCTATATCCTCATCTAATTGAGAAAGGTTACGCATAATGCGATTCCCCTGGAAGAACTTCTTATCGGTGCGTGATAATTGAAATGACGACAGGTCAAAAACAACTTGTGTTCTGGCAAATTTACTTCTTGCCAGTGTACTGGTTCCTGATTTCGAGCGACCGGTGACTTCCCTGCTTCCACTCTCCTGATAGTTGTAGCCATTGTAGAGTTCCAGGGTCAAATACCGATCATTTAATATCGTGTACATTCTTCCTGAATCTGCTACCGTAACATCTTTGTTGCCATCATGTTTGCGATGGTCGTATATAACTACATCTTTAAGCGATTCACCATCGGCATATTTCTTATTTACTTTAATGCTGATGTCGGGGATGCCATTGTAAAAAGCTCCCTCGCGCAAATCCAATGACGGTTTCTGTTGTTTAATATCCCACATTAGGCTATAGGCTTCGAGAGCCGCTTTGGGCACCAGGTTGTTGTTGACATAAAAAGCAATTCCTGTTAAGAGGATAACGAAGAAGAAAATCGGTTGAAGTGCACGAACCAATGAAATACCCGAACTTTTAATGGCTGTTAATTCGAAGTGCTCGCCCAGATTTCCAAAGGTGATGAGGGATGCCAGCAAGACCGACAAGGGCATAGCCACAGGAGTCATAAAAATGCCGAAGTAAAAGAGTAATTGACTTAATACACTCCATCCCAAATCCTTACCAATGATGTCATCGAAATACTTAAGCATGTGTTGTGTAAGGAGGATGAACACAACAACCAAAAATGTGATAATGAAGGGCCCTAAAAAGGAAGAGAGAATGAGCTTATCGAGTTTTTTCACAGCATTTTTGTGTTCAAATACCGTGCTAAGGTAATTAATTCGTTATTAGTTATTAATCGTGGGCACAAGCAGAGGGTACGAGCATGTCAATCCCAAAGCTTCGGGCCACTTCCACTATTAACTAATAACGATTAACTGATAACGGCCGAATGGCCTATCCTCCAACAGTTTTGCGCAGATTCTCCACGAGGCCATCCCAAAGGTCATTGAGTTCCTTAAGGTCATCAAAGTCTGAATAGTCTTCTACCTTGAGGAATACAGATTGTGTAAGTTCATTGAATTCCAGGCGCAACTCAAAATATGATGGGTCTTTTTTATCGTGGTCATTTTCTGGCAAAAACTCAAAACGAGCGAAGTGATTTACTCTATGGCCAGACTGAATCGCCTTGTGCTCTTCATTGTCCCACATGAATGTGTAAACCTTGTCCTCATTATTGATTTTCACATCATCAGCAAACCATTCGGCTAACCCACTGGCTGACTGGATGTACGGATACAGCATCTTAATAGAAGCATGAACTTCATAATCTGCTGTAAACAATTTTTTCTTTGCCATGACTTGCATCTGACTATCAAAGTAATACCATTTTTTGAATCAGGCAAAAATAAAAATGCGCTAGGGGTTTTGCAATCCCGTCCTTCGTATTGCGGGGGGAGTTGAACCCCCGTCCGCCTTAGGCGGATATGAATCCCATTTGTTTAAATTGTTCTGACAAAGCCTTCCTGATCCACTCCCTACCCTTCCCTGCCTTCAGTTGTTTTTCCCTCTGCAAGGCATCAATCCTTTTTTCAAAGGTCTCGGTGTAGACAACTATCCATGGTCTGAATCTGATAGACCATCCACCTGTAGCCAAGCGATTATGAGAATGGAAACGTGAAATAAGATCACTCGTTTGACCTTATATAAATTTTATCGAAAGAAGGCGAATAAAGGATATAAACTGAGTACTCCAAATGAGTGAAAAAATGTAGCGCGGGGGGGAGTTGAACCCCCGACCTTTGGGTTATGAATCCAACGCTCTAACCACCTGAGCTACCGCGCCATCTCCTAAAGAGGCCGCAAACTTACAAATACGCCTCCAAATATTAAAACCTGATTGAATTACGAACCTAGTTTTTTTAATTGCACAATCTTTTAATAGAAATCAGAATACATGCTTCCTCATATTAATCCCACTGATACCCAGGCCTGGCAAAAATTAGAAGTCCACTTTCTTACCATGCAGGCTGCACATATGCATGAATTGTTTGACCATGATCCTTCACGTTTTGAAAAATTCAATATTCAGTTTGAAGATATTCTGCTCGATTATTCAAAAAACATCATTACCGAAGATACAATTCGGTTATTGGTAGAATTGGGCGGACGCACTGAACTCAAGGCAGCGATTGACTCGATGTTTCTTGGGAGTAAAATCAACCAGACGGAAAACCGGGCTGTACTTCATGTTGCCCTTAGAAATCAGTCCGGCAGACCTGTATTAGTTGACGGTCAAAATGTAATGCCTGAAGTAAATCGCGTGCTTGATCAAATGAAGGTATTCTCAAATTCATTGCTAAGCAGTGAATGGAAAGGATATTCTGGCAAAAGCATAACCGATATTGTAAACATTGGTATAGGCGGCTCCGATCTCGGACCGAATATGGTGACTGAAGCTCTTAAGCCTTACTGGAAAGGCATTACCCCACACTTCGTTTCCAATGTAGATGGCACGCATATCGCAGAGGTGTTGAAAAGAGTGAACCCTGAAACAACACTCTTTATTATAGCATCAAAAACATTCACCACACAAGAAACCATGACTAATGCGGAGACAGCGCGGCAATGGTTTCTTGAAAAAACAAATGGACAGGGTCTAGTGGCAAAACATTTTGTTGCTGTCTCCACAAATGAAAAAGCGGTTACTGACTTTGGTATAGCACCTGAAAATATGTTTGTGTTTTGGGATTGGGTTGGCGGACGTTATTCACTTTGGTCATCCATAGGCCTTTCGATCGCCTGTACTATCGGGTTTGAGAATTTTCAGCAACTGTTGAGCGGGGCCCATGCTATGGACGAACATTTCAGAAACTCAGCATTTGATAAGAACATCCCAGTAATTCTTGCGCTTCTCGGAATTTGGTATAACAACTTCTTTGGTGCGGCCTCAGAAGCTATCCTTCCATACGACCAATACTTGCATCGCTTTGCCGCCTATTTTCAGCAGGGCAATATGGAGAGCAACGGGAAATCGATCGATAGAAATGGGGAACCTGTTACCTATCAAACCGGTCCGATTATTTGGGGTGAGCCTGGCACTAATGGTCAGCATGCTTTCTACCAGTTAATTCACCAGGGAACGAAAATGATTCCTTGTGATTTTATTGCCCCTGTAATCAGTCACAATCCAATAGGCGATCATCATGCAAAACTTCTCTCTAACTTTTTTGCACAAACAGAAGCATTAATGCGCGGGAAAACTCTTGAAGAAGTAGAACAGGAACTTAAAAAATCAGGAATGAATGATGATCAGGTAAAATTCCATGCTCCATTCCGTGTATTTGAAGGTAACAGGCCCAGCAACTCTATCTTGTTTAAGAGCCTTACCCCACGCACGCTTGGAAGTTTAATCGCCATGTATGAACACAAAATTTTTGTTCAAGGTGTGATCTGGAATGTCTTTAGTTTCGATCAGTGGGGCGTTGAGTTAGGAAAAGTCCTGGCCAAGAAAATACTTCCTGAACTTTCTTCACCAGAACATATTCAATCACACGACTCATCCACAAACGGACTTATTAACTACTTCAAACGTTTGAAACCAACCGGCTAAAACAATCGCTTGTTAAGCGGAATAATCCCTTATTTTTGACAGGTTTTAGCTATTTCAATGAGTTCAGAAATTAAAAAGATTGGAGTCTTTACTTCCGGAGGCGATGCTCCGGGAATGAATGCCGCTATTCGTGCGGTAGTCAGGGCTGGTAGTTATTATAAGAAAGATGTTTTCGGCATCATGCGCGGTTACGAAGGCATGATTGACGGAGACATTGTAAAACTGGGTGCGCGCTCAGTGGGAAACATCATCCAACGCGGGGGTACCATCCTGAAGTCAGCCAGGAGTGAGGAATTCAGAACGGCTGAAGGAAGAAAAAAGGCATTTAACAATCTAAAGAAAGAAGGAATTGATTCTCTAATTGCTATCGGAGGCGATGGTACATTTACCGGATTGCATAAGTTTTTTCAGGAGTTTGATGTTCCTTCCATTTGCATACCGGGTACCATTGATAACGATTTATCCGGAACGGATTATACTATCGGCTATGATACAGCCACGAATACGGCTGTTGATGCTATTGATAAGATTCGTGATACTGCCATGTCGCATAACCGCTTGTTTTTTGTAGAAGTAATGGGAAGGAATTCAGGTTACATCGCCATGAACAGCGGACTTGCCGGAGGTGCCGGGGCAATTATCGTTCCTGAAGAAAATTATTCGTTTGATGAGTTAATGAAGTTGCTCGGTGAAGGAAGCACCACTGAAAAAAAATCGAACCTGGTGGTAGTTGCAGAGGGTTCCAAAATTGGTGGTGCCGATGAGCTTGCCAGAAAAGTGGCTGAGCATTCATCGTACTTTGATATTAAGGTGACCATTCTGGGGCATCTTCAACGCGGGGGCTCTCCTACTTACTTTGACCGTGTGCTTGCCAGCAAGATGGGGGTTGCAGCTGTGGAAGGCCTGATGAAAGGAGAAAACGATGTGATGGTGGGAATCCGAAATAATAAAATTGTGTACAACGGATTTGATGCAGTGATGCAAAAACATCACGAACTTGATAGTGAATCATTAAGAATCGCGAAAATACTTTCGATATAATGAACGTTACCATCGGAATTGACATTGGGGGTACCAATACGAAATACGGGGTTGTAGATCGTGAAGGAAATGTACTTTTTCATGATAGCATCTCAACAACAGGATATGATGAATTTGAGACTTATATAAAGTCACTCTCCAGCGAAATCAAAAAAAACCTTGGCGGCAACCAGGTAGTTGGTGTAGGGGTAGGCGCTGCGAATGGTAATTATTACAAAGGCACTATCGAACATGCTACCAACCTGAAATGGAAAGGCATTCTTCCCATCGGGGAAATGTTGAAAAAGGAGTTTAATGCGCCCGCTGTGATTACCAACGATGCAAATGCCGCGGCCGTTGGCGAAATGGTTTTCGGTGCTGCTAAGGGCATGAAAGATTTTATTGTGATCACGTTAGGTACCGGACTCGGGAGTGGCATTGTATCAAACGGACAATTAGTTAATGGTAAACATGGTATTGCGGGTGAACTTGGACACACTACCGTTAATTATGCCGGTCGTTATTGTAATTGTGGCAAACGTGGCTGCTTAGAGACGTATGTTTCTGCAACGGGTATAAAAAGGACGGTGTATAAATTATTAGCCGACCATTTAGAGAATAGTGAGTTACGCCAAATCAGTTTTGAAAACCTGAATACAAAAATGATCACCGAATGTGCACAGCGTGGCGATGTGGTTGCTCTTGCCGCTTTTGAATATACAGGAAGAATACTGGGAACGAAACTCGCTGAAACAGTAGCCCACACTGATCCGGAGGCAATTTTTTTATTCGGAGGACTCTCTCTTGCAGGCGACCTTATCTTCAAACCTACCATCAAACATATGGAAGTTAACCTGATGCCTGTCTTCAGGGGCAAGGTAAAAATACTTCCATCAGGTTTACAAAATCAGGCTGCTCCGATTTTAGGGGCAAGTAGTTTGGTGTGGAGCACACTTAAATGATTTACGATTTTAGATTTTAGATTTTAGATTTTAGAATTAAACTTAAGGGAAGAGTCAAGTCAATCATCTGATGGCATTTCAAACCTGACAGAATCACTCCTGACCATACTTCCAAAGAATCCAAATGCATCATCGCCAAACTGTCCACCCTGTATAAAAACAGGTTCGACAAATGGATTGTACTGTGCCAGCTTCTGTCCATCAATCTGATCATAAAATTCATAGGTAGCCTTATCGATTGTTTGTATCCGCACATAGATGGTCACTTTAACAAGATGGGTCAGTGCCGGTTCAATGATCAGTTTAATTTGCTGGCCCTGTAAATTTTTATCATTATAAACAGACCGGCCAAGTTCTTTAAACATAATGGTGTCCCCTTCCTGAAGGCACGGAACCAGTTCATCACGCCCATTGCCCACAACATATCGCGTTGATAAATCAGCTTTCCTTGTCATCTCAAACCGATAGTAGTTATCCTCATTGGGAATATCAACAAAGTAGGTGATGACGCCCTCGTGTTCACCGTACAAATCTTTGAAAGCCGGAGTATACGAAACCTGATCAATGGTGACAGGTTTTAATGAGGTGTTTGTAAAGGCTGTATAGATTTTACTTCCATCGATAATCTGTAAGGTATACGTCATATCCTTCTTTATGATAACGCTACCCCTATAGAAATACGAAAATTTACAGTCCAACGGAAGGTAAATACTATCCAGGAATAATTGATCCGATCCTTCAATAGAACTCACGGTAACATCTGCATTTCTGATAACAAGCTTACCGGGATCCGTTTCACCACTGAGGTAAGGAACGGTTCGATTGAAAAATACTATCGGCACAGAATCCGGTTCCACAATTCCCTGAATGATAGCGCGGCTTTCATAAGGAAGCTGGGGCAACTCAACCTCTTTCTGACAACCTATTGAGGCAGCGATCGCTACGACCCAAAATGTATTTTTGCAGCAAACCATGATTCAGAATTTAAAATTATAACTCACGCTGGGCACAACAGGCAGAAGTGAAACTTCCCTCGCTTTGGGAAGTTGCGATTGAGGATCAACCGTCAGGTACACAAAATAAGGATTCAGGCGCGAGTAAACATTATAGGCACCAAACACCCACTCACTTTGATATTTCCGTCCAAACCATGTTCTCTCTTTTTTATATGAAAAACTTATATCAAGCCGATGATAGGAACGCTGCCGTGTGTTGTTCCTGGTAGTGTAATCGTAGTACCATCCATCATAGAGAGTTCCATCTGTTACCGGAATTCTTCCGGGTGGCAACGTATAAGCTCCTCCGGTTCTAAATACAAAATCTGCGGACAGCGACCATCGTTCATTCAAGTTGTATGAACCCACTACCGAAAGGTTATGCCTTCGATCATAGGTGAATGGAAAAGGTTGTCCAAAATTCAATTCAGGAAAAGTCTGGGTTGTTTTGGACCATGTATAACTAAGCCATCCCGTCAATCGACCTGTATTTTTTCTCGCAAAAAATTCAATACCATACGATTCACCCTTGCCAAATGTGAGCTGGTCTTCAATATTTGATTGGGTAGTTAACTTTGTGCCTTGTTTAAAGAGCACCTGATTTTCCATTTCCTTATAATATCCTTCTACGCTTAGTTCATATAGATTTTCCTGGAGGTTTTTAAATACGCCCAGGGAATATTGAATGCTCTGCTGCGGTTTAACATACTTATTTGAAGCAATCCAGATATCTGTGGGGAAGCTTGCAGTACTGTACGGTATGGCGTGCACAAATTGATTCATTTGCGTGTACG
>JAKEEN010000301.1 GCA_022616575.1 Flammeovirgaceae bacterium | reverse complement strand
AGCGGGATTTGATAAATCAAAGGGTGCACCCCAAGTTCCAAAGTTGCCATCGACATATAAGAAATTATTCCCTTGAGTATACCGCGTTTGATAATCAGGTAAATTGGCTACCTCTTCAGCTGAATACGATGTATTCAGGGTAACCTCTAATCCTTTTGCCGTTCCTTTTTTGCCTGCCTTCGTAGTTACTACAATCACTCCATTGGCCGCGCGAGAACCATAAAGGGCAGAAGCTGCTGCTCCTTTCAAAACAGTCATTGACTCAATTTGATTAGGATCAATATCAAGTGATCTGCTCGAAGATGTGGTTGCACCTGTTACAAAATTACCGGTAGTAAAAGTCTGTGTGTTAAAGGGCACCCCATCAACAACGAACAAAGGCTGGTTATTACCAAGTAGGGACTTGTTTCCCCTGATCGTAATATTGGTCCCTGATCCTACTGCACCCCCGGACCCAATGATATTAACTCCAGCCACTTTACCCTGGAGAGACCTTACAATATCAGGCTCTGATTTTTGAACAATCTGGCTTCCTTTAACATCGCTAACGGCATACCCCAATGCCTTCTTCTCACGCTCTATACCTACAGCAGTAACCACCACTTCACCGAGTTGTGTTACATCCAGAGATAGGGATACGTCAATTGTGGTACGATCCCCTATTTCTACTTCCTGAGTCTGAAGGCCGATGAAAGAAAATACCAGGCTACCACCTGTACTCGGAACCGATAACGTGAACGCACCATCTGCATTCGTTACCGTTCCGATGGTGCTCCCTTTAAGCACAACGTTTACACCAGGTAATGGCGTTTGGTCTTCGGCAGAAGTTACGCGACCGCTAACGGTTCGATCTTGTGACCATACATAGCCTGAGGCCACGATGCACAAAAAACTTAATAGTAAAAACTTCCTCATACATTTTGTTTTGATTTGATAATAGGACTCCACCTGATCATTATGGAACAGATGTTATATCAAAACTCCAGAAAGCGTGAGTTAAAAGAATGACTCCAACATGTGTATTTATAAGAGCGTTTTATGCCGAAGCGCGGGGTATTTCGATATAGTTTATGAGTGGATGAATACCCTTGATTGCGTGACTTGAAATGAAAATGACCAGCAATAAAAAACCCCCTCGTCCAGGGGGTTCATCCTTCAGGAAACATTCATTAACCTAAACTTATGAAGAAATTTCTCTCTGCATTCCGCCAGGGCGGAACGGAAGGATCTTGGAGGCAAAGATGTAAAAGCAAATGAATGCCACAATCACCCAAAGAGAATGATTTTGTTACTAAATCATTAACGAAATCTCAAATCAGCTTTTCTTGTGTTGCCTTAGCAATGGCTTCTGATTTGCAATTGACTTGTAGCTTGGAGTAAATGTTCTTAATATGTGTTTTGGCCGTTTCTTTCGAAATAAATAATTCTTCTGAAATTTGAGTGTACGTCTTTCCTTCAGATATCAACTGAAGTATTTCAGTTTCACGCTTTGTCAGTGGCGAATTGGGATTAACATGAAAATTATCAATCACCATTCTTGCTATTCTGCTGCTCATAGGGGCTCCTCCTTTCACTATTTCTTCCAGTGCATTTAACAACTCCATATAATTAGCGCTTTTTGTTATATAACCTGCTGCGCCAGCTTTTAGTGCCTCAAATACCAGTTCACTGTCTTCGTAAACAGTAACCATCACAACATCGATATGCGGATGTTTGTCTTTAATATATTTCGTTCCCTGTATACCATTCATTCCCGGAAGCTCAATATCCATCAAGACTATTTCTGGTTTATCCCTGGTAATGTTCTCGATTGCTTCCTCGCAATTCCCGTAACTATTTACCACCATGAATTTTTGCGAGCTATTCACAATCAGACTGAAGCTATTTCTGATTTCCTGATCATCTTCCACAATCAGCACACGTTTTTTAAAGGGCAAGGCCATATTTTAGTGTTTTAGTTAATCTAAACTGAAGGGTGATTTTCGTTCCCTGATCTTTATAACTCTTTATACGCAAAATAGAGCCAAGTCTGTCAGCTCTTTCGCGAATATTTTTAAGGCCATTCGAATTCTCTACATCAGCGGCATTAAAACCTTCGCCATCGTCTTCAAAAGTCATCTCAAAGCTTTCTTCAACGGCCCCCAGTGTGAGTGTTACATTTCTTGCGTTTGAATACTTGAACGCGTTGGTCATCGCTTCTTTAAAAATTAAATTTGCCTCACGGCTAAATCCATATGGCAATTTTACCTTTCCCTTGATTGAATTGTAGGCCCTGAATTGAATTCCTTTTTCTTCAAACAACTTCTCACCGAAATCACGGATGTGAATGAACAGCTTAGAAAGCTCATCGTTCACCGGATCGATAGACCAGATAAAATCGCGTGTACCCGTATATAAATATTTGGCCGAGTTCTCGACTTTGGTATAAAGGTCTGTATGACTGTGTCCGCTTGCCCCGTTTAGTTTCAATAGACTTACATAGTTGATAATCCGTGTAAGCTGATTGCCCATTTCATCATGAAAATCGCGGGCAATTTCTTTGCGAAGCAATTCCTGTTCGTGTGTACGAATGCGCTCTACCTCCATTACCCGTTGCACCCGCTGCTTTACCCGCAGGTACAAAAACAAAATAACAATGCCTATCAACAAAATTATTGCACCCAGAATGAAAATTGCCGATTGATAAAACGGAGTTTTAATAACAAAAGAGTAAGCCAGTGAATTTCCACTCCATCCACCTTTCGCATCGGTAGCCATTACTCGAAATGTATATTCCCCTGCCGGTAGGTTGCTGTACGTAACATAATTATTAGCTGATGGAAGTGACCATTTTTTGTCATAATTATCTAAATGATACTTATATCGGGTTGACTTAGGGTTCTGCTTATCTACCCGGTTAAATCTGAAGGTGATATGGTTTTTATCAGGATCAAATTCTGGGCTTTCCGGGATTTTAAAAAAGCCGCTGGTTTGCTTTGCATAGTCTCTTGCATCGGCATCTCCATAGAGCAATTCAACAGATGTTAAATGAACGCCAAATGGATATCCAGCTCTTTCCTTATTT
>JAKEEN010000300.1 GCA_022616575.1 Flammeovirgaceae bacterium | reverse complement strand
TTTGGAATTTATCCGCTGAAATATTTTTTCTCGGAAGGAATTTCGACTGATAGTGGCGAAGAAGTAAGCAGCCGTGAGGTGAAACAGATTATTAAAGAGATTATTGATTCTGAGACAAAGAACAAACCCTTCTCTGATGATAAGCTCGAAAAAATGTTGAATGAGAAAGGCTACAATATTGCCCGAAGAACTGTGGCCAAATACCGCGAGCAATTGAACATTCCTGTTGCCCGACTGAGAAAGGAGATGAAGTGAATACGGTTGCTAAAATTATCTCCTTTATTTTCCATCCCCTTTTAGTTCCCACATACCTGATGGTGCTGTTGGGCTTTTATTTTCCGATGGCTTTATATCCTATTAGTCCCGATTCATTTAAGTTACTTTTTACACCGTTTCTTTTTTTTACATTTTTTTTACCGGCATTGAACATTCTATTTTTTAGAATAACAGGCACCATCAGTTCAATAAAAATGGAGTCGCGAAGAGAGCGCATCTTGCCTTTCCTCCTGATTTTCATTCTTTATGCGTTGATCAGCTACTTAATTTACTATCGCCTTCGTGTCAGTCTTGATGATGGGTTGATGAAATTTTTACTCATCACAGATGGGTTGGTGCTTGCTTCATTTGTCATCACCTTGTTTTATAAAGTAAGTGTACATAGTCTTGGCATGACAGGACTCCTGGGGATTCTATTGCCATTGGCTAAAGTATCGGAAGATGGCTTATTATTTATTCCCTTATTAATTTGCATAATAATAACCGGTATGGTGATGTCTGCGCGGTTGCAATTGGGAGCACATACTCCCCGCGAAGTACTTGTGGGTGCGGTGGCAGGCTTTAGTGTCAGCTTTTTATCAATGATCATATTATTCTAAAAATATTTCGTATGAGTGACTATAAATTCTTAACGTATTCAGTTGAATCTGGCACCGCCACAATTACATTAAATCGACCTGAAGTTTACAATGCATTGAATGACGAAATCACATACGAGTTTCAGGATGCGTTGAAGGCGGTTGCAAAAGATAGTCAGGTAAGAGTGGTGGTAATCACTGGCGAAGGCAAGGCATTTTGCTCAGGGCAGGATTTGAAAGCTGCTTCAGGCCAACAGAAGCGTTCATTTATGGAATCGCTCAACAAGCGGTACAATCCCATCATCAGAGCTATGCGCACATTACCTAAACCGATCGTATGTCGCTTGAATGGTGTGGCTGCCGGAGCCGGGTGTTCGTTAGCCTTGGCGTGCGATATCATTGTTGCCTCAGAAGAAGCATCGATGATTGAAATATTTATCAATATCGGCTTGGTACCTGATTCAGGTTCATCTTATTTTCTTCCGCGTCTCACAGGCCTGGCTAAAGCATTTGAGCTTTGCAGCATGGGCACTAAAGTATCAGCAACTGACGCGTTGAAATTCGGACTGGTTAATAAAGTAGTTCCTGCATCACAGTTAGATGAAGCCGTGAAATCCTATACTGACTATTATTCAATTGCCCCCACAAAATCGATTGGTATTATCAAGCGTATGCTCAATAAGTCAGCCACATCAACGCTGGATGAGATGCTCGAGTACGAAGCCTATAGCCAGGAAATAGCCGGCACCTCCAATGATTATAAAGAAGGGGTACAGGCCTTTCTTGAGAAGCGGAAGCCGCTGTTTAAAGGAGAATAACTTTAGAGCAAAAGTCGCGTTGAAAGGGTGTAAAATAAAAAGTCCCAACATCCGTTGATGTCAGGACCTTGAAAGTGCACTCGCAGGGATTCAAACCCCGAACCTTCTGATCCGTAGTCAGATGCTCTATTCAATTGAGCTACGAGTGCAAAAGAGGTGCAAAAATAAAGAATTAATTCACTTACCAAAAGGAATGATTTTTGCCACCTTATTAAAAAGTCTATTTTTGAGCCTCATTAATAAAGAAGAGAATGAACTTTAAGAAAATTGCGTGTTTTATAGTGTTTACGGTCCTGGCAGGCACCACACTTCTCGCCCAGGATGAAAAGCCAGAGTTGCCCGCGGGCAAGGAAAAAAAGGGGAGACCTAATATTCCCGGTACTTTCCTCATTGATATTGGTGTAAACGCCCCCTCCAATAAACCCAGCGACTTTGATATCGGCTTTTGGGGTTCTCGAACCCTGAACCTGTACTACCAGTACGATATGCAGATTGGAAAATCAAAATTTAGCTTCCACCCTGGTATTGGTATCGGGTTTGAACGCTTCAAGTTTTCTGATGACAAAACTATAGGTTACGATGATTTTAGTGGAGATACCCTCAAAATGGTAGATACCGGGTTGCCAAGTATCAGAAAGTCGCAGCTCATTGCGAATTACCTGGACATTCCTCTTGAACTTCGTTTTAGTACCAACCCTTATGATCCTTCGCGCAGCTTCAAAGTAGCCGTAGGTGTGCGTGGTGGGGTTTTGGTAGATTCTTTCACCAAGGTTAAATACAAAGAAGATGGTGAGATGAAGAAAATAAAAAACAAGGAAAACTATAATTTGAATCCTATACGCTACGGAGTTCACATGCGCATTGGTGTAGGAAATTTTAATTTCTTCACCTACTACAATTTGTCAACGCTGTTTGAAGAGAAAGACTTAGGCCTTCAGAAAAAAGGTATGTCTAATATCACCATGGGATTTTCTCTGGCCGGATTCTAACGCCTTAGCCGGTTTCATCTGCCTGGTCCTGCTGTTCGCTGACAAAACCCGGCTCAATG